>DASXGD010000178.1:0-14505 GCA_036489245.1 Occallatibacter sp.
GCAGGCATAACCAGCCCGAAGCCGCTCTGGGCGTGATTGCCGAAGATCTCGTCCAGGGTTACGTGCACGGTATACCCGGCGACCGTGAAATCAACCGACGGATGACTCCGGTCCAGTACGAAACCGTGCAGGTCGCCGGCACTTTGGTGTTCCAGCAACATCGGAGCAAGGGTCTCGAGTTCGTGATAGCTTGCCGCCAGCGCGCCTTTGGGGTCCATCTCGTCGTCGATGCCGAAGGGCGAAAACCCCAGGCCGGCTTCCTCACCGAGGGCGTAAAACACGTTCGCCGCCCCCGCCTCGCCGCCGCGCGTCTCGGGCATATACAGCGGATTTCCGGCACGATGATAACGGCGGCACCAGCTGACGAAATTCGGGTCGTAGAGATCGGGCGCAAAGAGATCGAGCGCTGTGCCGGCGGCCTTCCACACGTCCCCCACCCACGGTTCCGGTCCGCCGCTGGGATAATCGCCCGGCGAAGTATCATCCCCCGCCAGCCACGTGTTCACGTACATGGGAATGTTGTAGGCGGCCTTGCCCTGCGCCGCCACCGACTGGATAAACCGCGCGTAGTGCCAGGCCATGAAGATTTCGTCGGCCCGTACGGTGTCTCCGAACACCTCCGCCCAGCTTCCGGAGGTCTTGTCGCCATTCGCAGCCAAACGTGCGCGCAGGTCCGGATAGAGCGAATCGCGATGGGCTGATAAGTACTTCGTCAGTTCTGCCGGCACCGCGCCGGCGAAAGCCTGGTTTGCGGCGTCGGAGTGGTCGCGTGTGTCGCCCAGCACGCCGACCTCATTCTCCACCTGCATCATCACCACGGTATGGTCGCGGCTGTCGGCTTCCTTCAGGTGACGCATCAGCGCCGTGTAGGCGCGCGCATCC
Organism: Occallatibacter sp.; assembly: GCA_036489245.1. Taxonomy (GTDB): domain Bacteria; phylum Acidobacteriota; class Terriglobia; order Terriglobales; family Acidobacteriaceae; genus Telmatobacter. The sequence goes on from DASXGD010000178.1 coordinate 883, forward strand.
GCTTCCATGGTGGCGTTGGCAAGCGGACTCAGGAGTTCGATCGCCCTTCCCTCCGCGACCACCCGCGGAAAGCGCTTCGTGTCTCGCTTGACCCACACCGGCGCGTAGCTCGACATGCCGTTCTTCCAACTCGCGAGCCACAGAAAGACGATCCGCTGATGTTCACGCCTCGCCTGGTCGAGCAGGCCGTCCACGAGCGTGAAATCGAATTTGCCTTCTTCCGGCTCAATCAGCTCCCAGCTCAACGGAGTGACCACACTGTTGAGGCCCATGGCGGCCAGTTGCGGCCAGATAGCTTTCATGTATTCGAGGCTGGATGAGGAGGAGTTGTGGAGTTCGCCCGAAAGCATCAGGAAGGGCTTGCCGTCGACGATCAGTTGCGTGGCAGCGCCCCGCTTTTCGAGGTGCGGCATTTGCGGGTCAGGCTGCTGCGCGGACAGCACGGTGGTCCCGAGACACACGGATAGACAAAGAAATGGCAACGCGAAAAATTGGTTTTGCATGGCGGCAGGGAGTATACCACCGCGCCAGCGATCCTCAGGGCTTCTTCGATTCGCCCTGACCCTGCGCGCTGCCAAACGCCTTGTCGATGAACTCGATCATGCGCTGGCGGACATCGTACCCGTGCCAGGGTTCAGGCGACGGCCGCCCGTACGCTCCGCCTGCGAGGGGCCCGTGGTCCTCGCGCGGATAGGTCACGAGTTCCACCTGCACCCCTTCCTGCCGCAGCGCGCGGTACATCTCCTGGGCCTGGCCGAGCGGATCGGTTGAGTCGCTTTCTCCCTGAATGAGAAGAAACGGCGTCTTCGCCGTTGCTGCCCCCGCCAGCGGGCTTTGCCGCCAGGCGTCTTCGACGTGCTCCCACGGCTTGCCGAAATACCAGCGGTCGTACCATGAGCCACGCTCGGTACCGTACTCGCTGAACTGGTCGATCACCGGCGCCCCGCTCACGATGGCCTTGAAGCGATCCGTCTTGCCTTCGACAAAGCCGGCCATCTCGCCGCCGTAGCTATAACCGATGAGCGCCATCCGCGCGGGGTCCAGAGGGTATTTGGCCAGAACCGCATCGACCCCGGCCATGACGTCCTGATAGTCGCCGCCCCCGAGATCGTTCTTGTTGGCGGCCGCAAACTTCACTCCGTAGTTCGATGACCCGCGCGGATTGGGGCGCAGAACCGCCCAGCCCTGGCCCACCAGGAAATCGGCGAACGCGTCGTGGCGGTTCTCCCAGGCGCCGAACGGGCCGCCATGCACATCGACGATCAGCGGGACCTTGGACGAGCCGGCAGTAGGAGGGAGATAGAGCAGCCCCTCGATGGTGAAGGGTCCGCTCGTCCAGTGGACCAATTCCGGCTCGACGGAACGGAGATTCGCCGGCGCAAGTTCGGGAATGGCAAGAACTGTGCAGGCGTCCCCCAGCCGCCCGGCGAAACAGAGCCTGACGGGGTTGCCGCCGCTCTCGGCCAGCCAGACCCAGCCCGTTTGCCTGCGGTTGGTCTGAAGCCCGGTAATCACGGGCGCGCCAAGATCGATCGGGGCAGGCGGAGTGCTGCCATCCAGGCTGAGGCGGACCACCGTCGAGCGCGTGCCGATGCCAGCCTGAGCGATCACTCCACGATCGGGTAGAACGAAGAGATCTGAAGCATTCAGCTGCCCGGCAAACCCGGCCGACAACGGCAGGACCTTGGGACCGGAACTCTCTCGCGGCAGGGCGAACAGTTCTTCGTATCCCGGCGGCGCGTCTTCGGCAGTGGACGCTGAAAAAACAATCGTATTGCCGTCCCGCGACCAGGCAGCCCCGCGCACCGTGGCCGGGATCGCGTCGAGCTTAAGGGGCTTTTCCGGTTCGGCAACTTTGACCAGCCACCCTGCATTCGCGGGCCCGAGGTCAGAAGCGTCATTGGGTTTCTCGGTGATGACCAAAAGCCGATCGGAGCCTTCGGACCAGATGGCTCGCTGCACTTCTGGCTCAACTCCTGCGGGTTTCAACGCGCCGTCTACGGAACCGTCCGCCTTGAGTGCGGCCAGATACAGCCGTGTTAGGTGAACTCCTCGGTTGACCCAGACCGCGTCGGCCTTGGCTTCCTTCTGCTTTTTCTCGCCCGGGGTTTCGGGGTCGTGCGCCCAGACCGCCAGCCACTTGCCGTCCGGCGACGGGGAGTAGCCGGCAACATCGATGGAAAGCAGTTCCGGAGTACCCGGCTTCGCTGTCTTGTCAGCCTCCTTCTCGGCCGCTCCTGCCTTGTTGTCTTCCTTCTTCTCCGCGTCCTTCTCCGCGCCGGGCGGAGGAATCGCATTCTTGTCTTTGGACTGATCGACGACAGGAACCACTTTCAACTCATAGGGCGCCGCCTCGCCACCGCGGAGATCGAGACGGAAGAGCTGCGTCTGCTCGCCTCGCTTAGCGAGGAAGTAAATGGCGGAGCCATCGGGAGCCCACTGCGGGTTGCGCTCCCCGCGCTTGTCGGACGGCGGCGAAAACGTGATCTGGCGCGGCTTTTCGCTTCCCGCCGCCGAGACCAGCCAAAGATGGCTTTTGCCGCCGTCGGCGGTTGCATCGGTGATGGTGACTAGGACCAGTTTGCCATCCGCAGAAAGCTGCGGGCCGCCGATGGCCTTGAGATGGCGCAGGTCGTCGGTCGTTGGGAAATGCTGCTCTTCGGCAGCTGCACAAAGGATGGATGCCGTGGCCGTCAGCACAAACGCAAGCTTGCATATAGCTGGATTCAGGTTGAAACGCATGGTAGAAGCATACATTTCGTTCTTCACGCATCAGGCGTTTACCGGACGGATGAAGCCGGGAGGTCCGGGGGAAGGTGAGCCAGGAGTATACCGCCGGCAAACGGGCCAAAAAGAAAAAGGCCGCCAGCCGTGTGGCGGCCCGTGATGTCGATGGGGAAACTAGCGCGCGGCGGGAGCGGCCTGCGGCTGCGCAGGAGCGGCGGGCTTAGGCTTGGGCTGTTCCTGTTTCTTTGACGGCGCCAGAATCGCGTGCAGGATGGTGCCTTCCATGCGCGGCATGAACTCGACTGTGCCGGCGTCACCGATGTCCTGGATAAGGCGATTGATAATGGCGTAGCCGAGTTCGCGGTGCGCCATCTGCCGGCCGCGGAAGCGGAGGCTGGCCTTGACCTTGTCGCCGTCATTAAGGAACCGGACCGCCTGGTTCTTCTTGGTCTGGTAGTCGTGTTCATCCACCGTGACCGAGAACTTGACTTCCTTGATGGTGATGACCTTTTGCTTCTTACGGGCGGCGCGCTCGCTCTTTTCCTTTTCGTAGAGAAATCTGCCGTAGTCCTGGATGCGGCACACCGGAGGAACGGCCGTCGGGGAGACTTCCACAAGGTCCAGACCCCGTTCCCGGGCAATCTTCAACGCCTCGAAGGGCGGCAGAATCCCCAGTTGTTCGCCGTTTTCGTCGATTACGCGGATCTCGCGGGCGCGAATCCGGTCGTTGATGCGAATAAAGGATTTGGCTGCTCGTTTATCGAAAGCGATGGTACTCCTCCATTGCGGTTCCCGCCGGCTTGTTCCCGTCTGTACGGATGCGGCCGCCAGGGTCAGCGCACGACTGAGTATAGCACTGGTTTGGTTGTGACTTCCGCCAGCCGGTGGGGCCGAATTCCGCTTCGCTCATACCATGATTTGGGTTGCGATGAACCGATCGGGTGCCGAGTGCACAGGGGCGGCTTGAAGGGTCAGGTTGCTGTCCATGCTCATCACCATCACCGGTAAAAGCCGGTTTGCATTGATACAGGAATCGATCTGCAATGGAAGGAAGTTCTCAGTCAGGGCGGCGGTCAGTCCCAGTGCCTGGACTTCGGGCGGCGTGTGCAGCGTGATCGCTTGGATCTCTCGCCCGATAAAGCACCTCCGGTGCGCCTCACTCTTCTCCGCCGCCAGTTCCCTCAGCGCCGCCATTCGCTCTTCGACAGTCTTGACCGGCACCGGGGATTCGGTATGCAGGCTCCAACCGCGCGTGCCGGGCCGCGGTGAAAACGGGAACAGGTGCAGGTAGCCGAACGGCAAAGCGCGAATGAAGTCGCAGGTTTCTTCGAATTCGCGATCCGACTCACCGGGAAATCCCACCATTACGTCCGCGCCGAGAGTCAGTTCCGAGCCCGCAGCCTCGGTAAGCGCCGCCACCTTCTTTGCGTAATGCCAGGGCCGGTAACGCCGGTGCATTCGGCGCAGAACCGCATCGCTGCCGGATTGCAGTGGAAGATGGGCATGGCGGGCCAGCCGTGTACCGCCGAATTCGCCCATCACGCTGACCAGATCGGCGTCCCAGTCCATGGGCTCGATGGAACTCAAACGAAGCCGGGGAAGTTCGGTCTCGCGAAAGATGCTCCGGAGCAACCTGGGCAGCGACTCTGCAGTATTGCCCGCGGCGGGTGAGAGATCACGTCCCCACCGGCCCAGGTTAATGCCTGAAAACACCAATTCCTTGCCGCCGGCGGCCACAAACCCCGCGACCTGGCGAAGCACGGATGCCGCTGCCAGGCTTCTCGACGCGCCGCGTGTCTGCGGAATCACGCAGAAAGTGCAGCGGTTGCTGCACCCTTCCTGAATCTTGAGATTAGGCCGGGTCTGGTTCCCGGAAACCAGTTGTGCTTCTTCGAGAAAGGAGTGCGCGAAGTGGTCGTCGGCCCAGATGGAGGCATGGCCATTGGCTGAAAGCAGAGATCGAATCGGAATCAGTGCTGCCGGCCTCTCCACCTCCGGCACCGGTGTTCTTCCTCGCACCAGATCCATTGCGATCATCGGAGCCAGCGCCTTGTGGCTGTTACCAACCACGGCCGCAACTCCGGGGAGGCCGGCAAGCTCCTCCGGCGCACGTTGCGCATAGCAGCCAGTCACCAGGATCTGCGCCTCCGGGTTCACCCGGTGAGTGCGGCGGATAAAGGCGCGCGCTGACCGGTCGGCTTCGGCGGTCACGCTGCACGTATTCACGATGACCACATCGGCGGCCGCAGGATGGCGCTCAGCGAGCCCAGCGGAGCGTAGGCGGTCGCTGACGGCTTCGCCGTCGGCGCGCGCGGCGCGGCACCCGAAGTTCTCGATGTGAAAGGCAGAAGCCATACTTCAAGTCTAAGGCCACCTTGCCTGGAGCCATCGATAGGCCCGCTGACTCAGCTCACAACGCTCACTCAGGCGCCCGGTATAATGGAGCTTGGCCCCGCTACTCCCTAAATTCAACTCTGTTGGCCTGGAAGAGGCGTCGACCGACGGCGCGGCCGCCTGGGATCTTCCGGCCGCTTCCATCGCCGCACCGACAGCCGACACACGTCAGATCCTGACATTCACCTATTTCACGCTGATCTGCTATCTCTCCATCGGCCTCCCCCTGGCCATTTTGCCCGCGTATGTTCACTTGCGCATGGGGTTCAGCGCGGTGCTGGCGGGCCTGGTCATCAGCATTCAGTACATCGCCACTTTCCTCAGCCGGCCCTGGGCAGGGCGAATCTCCGATCGCCAGGGAGCCAAGGTATCTGTGTTGTGGGGCATGGGCGCCTGTACCGCAAGCGGTTTTCTCCTGCTGATCGCGGTCGCCCTCCGCGTCAGCCCGTGGCTCAGTTTCCTCAGCCTGATCGCCAGCCGCCTTCTCCTCGGGGTGGGCGAGAGTCTGGGATCAACGGGCGCGACGCTCTGGGGCATCAGCAGCGCGGGCCATGAAAACACTGCCAAAGTCATCTCGTTCAACGGGGTCAGCACCTATGGCGGGCTGGCGCTCGGGGCTCCCCTGGGAGTGCTGATGGAAAACGCCTGGGGCCTTTCGTCCATTGGCGTGCTCACCATCCTCTTGTGCGGCCTGAGTTTTGCCATCGCCGCACGCAAAGCCCCCGTCCCGGTCGAACCCGGGCTGCACCTCCCGTTCCGCCACGTGCTGGGCCGGGTGGCGCCCCATGGGATGGTGCTGGCGCTGGGCGGCGTGGGCTATAGCGTGTTGGCGACGTTTGTCACCCTCTTTTATGCCAGCCGACACTGGAACGGCGCGGCGCTTTGCCTGACTGCTTTCGGCGCAGCATTCATCGGCGCGCGCCTTCTGTTCATCCATCTCATCGCCCGGTTTGGCGGATTTCCCGTCGCGCTGGTGTGCCTGTCGGTCGAATCGGCCGGAGTTCTGCTGTTGTGGCTGGCGCATTCGCCCTGGACGGCGTGTGCCGGTGCCGCCGTGGCCGGTGTCGGCTATTCGCTCGTGTTTCCGGCGCTGGGTGTCGAAGTGGTAAGGCGCGTCTCGCTCGAAAACCGTGGCACAGCTTTGGGCGTGTACACGGTCTTCGCCGACGTCTCCTTTTTCCTGGTCGGGCCGGTGGCCGGCGGACTCATTGGGGGGTTCGGCTATGCCAGCGTGTTTCTGTTTGCCCTGGTTTGCGTGCTGGCGGCACTCGGAATCGTGATGGTTCTGCGCACGGTCAACCGCGACTAAGCAGGTCTACGAGAGAGCTCGACTTCGGCTGCGGGGAACACTTTACAAGAGTTTACGGTATGTTTGCCTTTATAAACACCATGTGAATTGCAGTCCGGGGTACTATCTGTTTGTGCTTGCCGGGCACGCCTTCCCTGGTTCTCTCCACACTCAAGCCGGCGGGCACGGGCCCAGACACATGAACCGATCCGCGAGTGATCGGAGACCTGACACAAACTGGGGCGTTCCCTCCCTTGGGGAGTCTTAGAATCGGGTACCGGGAACGCCCCTTGACTCGAGCTCAGTCGAACCTTCAGTTCCCTCCTTCATCGTTACCTTTAAAAACGAAACAGCAGCGATCTCCGGGAGTGCATGGATTTGCGGCCAGTGTGCGGCGAACGCAAAACGGCCACCCGTGGGGTGGCCGTTTTGCTTGCTGATTACGGTTCACTGAAGCTTGTTATCAGCGCTCGTTTTTGCGCCAGTTGAGCAGATCGCCAAGAGTCGTAGTTGAGCTGGAGACCGGCTGCTTGTGGGTGGTCTCCTTGTAGTGCTCGACTGTCGCGCGGCTGGCCTCGTGGCCGACGGCACGCAGGCTCAAGCCTACCTTCTTCTCTTCCACGTTGATCTTGATGATCTTGAATTCGTGCTCCTGACCCTGTTCGAGCTTGGCGGGACCGCCATCTTCGCCAACCGCTTCGGAGATGTGGCAGAGACCCTCCACACCCTCAGCGATTTCGACGAAGGCGCCAAACTGGGCGGTGCGAAGCACCTTGCCGTGCACCACGTCGCCGACGCGGTGGTTGGCAAAGAAGCTCTCCCAGACATCGGGCTGCAACTGCTTGATCCCCAGCGAAAGCCGCCGATTCTGCGGCTCCACGCCAAGTACGACAGCCTTGACCTTTTCGCCCTTTTTGACGACTTCGGAGGGGTGCTTGACGCGCTTGGTCCAGCTCAGGTTCGAGACGTGGACTAAACCGTCGATGCCATCCTCGATTTCGATGAAGGCGCCAAAATCGGTAAGGTTTCGAACGCGGCCTTCAACCACGGTACCGGCCGGATAGCGCTCGGTGAGGTGCTCCCAGGGGTTCTCCATGAGCTGCTTCATGCCCAGGGAAATGCGGCGATCGGCAGGATTCACGCTGAGAACAACCGTCTCCACTTCATCGCCCGGTTTGACCAGCTTGGACGGATGCTTCAGCCGCTTGGACCAGGTCATCTCGGAAAGGTGAACCAGGCCCTCGATGCCCTGCTCCAGTTCGACGAACGAACCGTAGTCGGTGACCGAGAGTACACGGCCCTTGACGTGCGCTCCCACGGGGTAGCGCTCCGTCGCGTCCAGCCACGGATCAGGCGTCAACTGTTTGAAGCCCAGCGAAACGCGCTGCTTGTCTTTGTCGAACTTGAGCACCTTGACCTGGATCTCGTCGCCCACATTGACCAGGTCGCGGGGGTGAGTCAACCGGCCCCAGCTCATGTCGGTGATGTGGAGCAGCCCGTCAATTCCACCCAGATCAACGAACGCGCCATAGTCGGTGAGGTTCTTGACCGTTCCCGTAAGAACTGCGCCCTCGCCCAGCTGCTCGAGGGTGTGGGACCGCTTGGCGGTCTGCTCCTCCTCGAGGATTTCCTTGCGGCTCACGACCACATTGCCGCGCTTCTTGTTGAGCTTGATGACGCGGACCTCGATCTGCTGGCCAAGATAGCCGTCGAGGTTGCGGACCGGGCGAATCTCAAGCTGCGATCCGGGCAAGAACGCCTTCATGCCGATGTCGACCGTGAGCCCGCCCTTGACGCGGCTCACGACTGTGCCCATGACCGGCGTCTTGTCGTTGGCTGCCTTCTCGATCGTGTCCCAAACGCGCAGGCGCTGGGCTTTCTCGTAGCTGACAAGATAGCCGCCCTCGGGCTCCTCGCGCTCGATCACGACTTCGATCACGTCGCCCGGCTGGAATTTGGCTGCACCGGTATGGTCCACGACCTGCTCGAGCGGCACCAGCCCCTCGGATTTCAGGCCCACATCGACCACCAGGTGCTTTTCGGTTTGCTTGATAACCGTCCCGGAGACGACCTTGTCCCCGTAAGCTTCAACCGCGGCAGCCTCGGCGGCCTGCTCCCGCTCGAAGGCTTCCAGTGCGGCCGAGAAGTCTTCCATGGACTCGGTGCCGTGCTCGGGGTGCGTGGCCGGCTTCCTGGGCGCAACTGCAGGTGCGGCGACAGGCTCTGCCGCGGCGGGCACCTCAACTGCGGGCGCGACGGCAGCAACTGCCTCTTCGGCGGGCGCAGGTTCAACCGTTTGCGCAGTCTCGACAGGTGCCGGAGTCTCCGCTATTTCCACCGGCGCAATCTCGGGCGCGACAGAGGTTTGCTCATCGGGCACGGCTGCGGCTACGGGTTCGGTTGTGGCATCGGCGTCCAGCGCGAAAGGTTCGATCGCCTCGGTAATTTCGGCGGTCTCGGGGTTGGACGTGGATTCGAACGACGGCTGCTGGATCTCCGTCGCAGGCTCGAGGGTTGGCGTTTCCAATTCGGTGTTCAGGGTTATGCTCTCGGGTTCGGGATTGAGGACGTTAGACATCACTGCTGGCTCCAGGATTCCATACACCGGATTTCTGCGTCTAAACAGAAGTTCGATTGGCTCCTTCGCTGCGCTGGGCGTGGTGTGCCGATGGCCGCAATCTATCGCCCGAAGTATGCTCGTGAGCCGTTCGGTCACCACAGAGACAGCGCATCTCGCCGTTGTTACGGCGCGAAAACGACTGAACTCCTTGGGAAACACCCGGCATGCAACTGCTGGCTGAAGGGCGGCCGCAGCTTGCTGCTGGAATCCGCGCAGGAAGCTACGCCTACCAGTGTAGCAATCTCGTGTTTCCCGCGTCAATGCAATGGGTTGCCTTCATTCACAGTTACACTCATTTCATATAGCTGCGCGCGCGCAAAAGGTGGCCTGGGCGGCGCGCACAGCGGCGAATCGTCTTCCATCCACCCTATACTGAACCACGACGGCGCTTTTCTATGGATATTCTGTGGACACCGTGGCGCTTCGCCTATGTCACTTCGGCCGACGGGGCTCCGCGACCCGGCATACCGGCCCGGCTGAAAGCATTTCCCGGCGATACGGGCTGCGTGTTCTGCAACCTGATCGCTTCGGTCGATTTCGCCATTGAAAACGGGATGAACCGGGACGAGGCCGAGGCCGCCGCGGGGCTGATTTTCCGGGGACAATCTTGTTTTATCTGCCTCAATGCGTTTCCCTACACCTCCGGCCACGTCATGGTGATGCCCTACGCGCACCTGGACCGGATCGCCAAGATGCCGGAGAAAACGGCTCACGAACTGATGGACCTGGCCCAGCAAACGGAACGGGCGCTCGAGGAACAGTATCACCCCCACGGATTCAACTTCGGCCTCAACCTGGGGCAGGCCGCCGGAGCGGGCGTGGCTGGCCACCTGCACATGCACGCCATGCCGCGCTGGGTGGGAGACACCAATTTCATGACCACCGTGGCTGAAACCCGCGTACTGCCTGAGGATCTGGAAACCACCTGGAGGCGAATGCGGGAAGTGTTCCAGGGACGGGGGACCAAAGACCAGGCACTTGGGATAGATAGATCGCGGTCAAAGTAATCCGGATGAGGAGATCTGATATGCAGCCTTCCCGCCTGAACGGATTTGCAGAAGCCTGGCCGCCGTTGCCGCAAAGCGAGTGGAGCGACACCTGCGCAACCCTGCAGATGTGGATGCAGATCGTCGGAAAAATCCGTCTCGCGTTGACGCCGCCCATCAACCATACCTGGAACGTGACCCTCTACCCGACGGTTCGCGGCGTAACAACTTCGCCCATGGCGTGCGGAAATTGCTTCCTCGAAATCGATTTCGATTTTCTGGAGCACACATTGTCCATGCAAATGAATACCGGCGAGAAAAAGACCCTCGCTCTGCACCCGATGTGCGTGTCGGCCTTTTATCGCCAGGTGAAAGACGCGCTCTCAAGCCTGGGCGCCGATGTGCACATCTGGCCCCGGCCGGTCGAGGTGGCGGACCCCGTTCCTTTCGAACAGGACAACCTTCACTGCAGCTACGATCCGGAGTATGCGCAGCGGTTCTGGAGGGTTCTGCTCGAATCCACGCGGGTGTTCACCGTTTTCCGCTCCCGTTTCCAGGGGAAGGTGAGCCCGATTCATTTGTTCTGGGGAGCCCTCGACCTGGCGTGCACGCGCTTTTCCGGCAGAACAGCTCCCGAGCACCAGAGCATGCCCGGACTGCCCGACCGCGTCACGCGCGATGCGTATTCGCACGAAGTGAGCAGTTGCGGCTTCTGGCCCGGTGCGCCGGGCGTGGAAGCCATGTTTTACAGCTATGCCTACCCCGAACCACCCCGCTATTCGGAGTATCCCATCGCGCCCCCCTCGGCGGCATACAGCAAGGATTTCGGAGAGTTCGTCCTGCCCTACGAAGCGATGCGAACGTCCGCCGATCCCGACCGCGCTCTGCTCGAGTTTCTGCAAAAGACCTATGAAGCCGCGGCCAATCTGGGAAAGTGGGATCGGGCCGCACTCGAAGTCGACCTTGGGCAAGGCGACGGACTCTCTGCCAAAGAACGGTGAGCGAATGAGCAGGTTCTGCGGCTCAGCGGCCACAATCCGGCGCCGCATCTCCAGATTATTTCGCGGTGTAAAAAGTGTACGTGGCGGAGTAACGAACCCGCGAGGTCTTGCCGGTTTTACACCCACCTTCGGCTGCCAGCCCACCTTGCGTCTCTGTGCGCCTGATAAACGCGATGCTGGCAAATTTTCCTGTGGCGGTTCCGGCTTTGGCGCGCAAAAGAAGCCAGTCTACTGAGCCCGCTTCAGGTGCAGGCTGGCTGCCGACCCGCTCTCCCTGAACCTGGCTGCCGTCCTTTAGTTTCCAGGTAGGGCCCGCAAAGTGGCTTCCGATCTTCTTCCCTGAGGCATCCAACAACTTCGCATCCGGCGCCTTCAAAACCCACTTGGACCCCGGCGGGGTTTCGGTGCAGGTGTAGACCTGAAATCCGATTCCTTTTGCCTCAAGCACCGCATGCGCACCCGCTGGAACCTTGATGGACCCATCCGTCTGCTGGGCGTGAAGAGCCGCGATCGAAACTGCGGCCGCGATCAAAGATGCTGCCAGACTTCGCATGGAGGGAGTGTAGCAAAACGTCAAAAAGAGGGACGAATACTAAGGGCGCGGTGGATAAGGAAGCGTTGGATTTACTTTGGGCAAATTTGCGCTGCGCTGAGGCGCGGATGCCGGACAACTCCATTTCGTGCGCCGGGAAGTCTACAATCCAACGAAGCGGACCAATCCTTGCAGTTCCCCATACCCGGTCGAAAAGGATAACTCCGAATTTCATGACTAATGTCAGCCCATGGCGAACCACTCCGCGAAAAGTGATCGTCATTTTTTTGCTCGCCGTATTTTTCACTTTTGCTTCGTTCGGGTTTGTTAGCGACGCAATCGACCTGGGGCGGCAGCCTCTCATACGGTTCGTACTAGGGGTGGTTCTTTCCGGTCTGTTCGCGGTGGCGTACGCAGCTACGGGCACAGCGCTTCGCGGTCAATGGTGGAAGGCATGCATACCGATATTCGTAGTGCAATTCTTTCTGATGGGTGCGATGGTGCGATGGTTTCCAGACGCGCAACAGCCGGAACAATTGGGCGCCGCCGGACTGGGGCGGCTGGAAAGTCGGCTGGCGTTTGATGGCCTCGCAACCTTTGCAGCGGTCGGCCTCGGTTATGCCGGCTTCGTTTTTGTATTTGTCAGCGAGGGCAAGCGCCATATCCGGGTGAACACGGAAAAGGCCACGCTGGAGGCGGAAATGACCGCCGCGCGCGAGGTGCAGCAGGTCATCCTGCCACGTCAGGGCGAGTCATTTCCAGGTTATTTGGTGGAATCGGTTTACCAGCCGGCGCAACAAGTCGGCGGCGATTTCTTTCAGATTTTGCCGGCCGGCAACCGGGGACTGTTGCTGGTGATCGGCGATGTTGCCGGCAAGGGCCTTCCCGCCGCGATGCTGGTGGCCATGCTGATTGGGGCGATACGCGCAACCGCCGAAGACACCCATGACCCGGTCATGATGCTTCGCCGTCTCCACGACCGACTCATCGGTCGCAACTACGGTGGATTCACGACCGCCCTCGCAGCCTACATTACCCAGGACGGCAATGTGTCGATTGCCAATGCAGGCCACTTATCCCCCTATCTTGACGGCCGTGAAGTCGCGCTGCCGGGCGCCTTGCCGCTGGGGGTCGAGAGCGGTGGTCAATACGAATCCACGAGCCTGGAACTCCGGCCGGGCAGCCGACTCACCTTCTATTCTGACGGCGTTGTCGAGGCGCAGAACCTGAAAGGGGAATTGTTCGGGTTCGAACGCGCCAGGGAAATCTCGATTGAGCCTGCTACTGCAATTGCTGCAGCGGCAGCCCATTTTGGCCAGTCCGACGACATCACTGTGGTCGCGATCAAGCGGATGCCAATGAGCACAGCGTCCGCCGCTCTGAGCGATGAGCCCATGATCGCCCCAGCCTGAAGGTCCAATTCGGAATTCGGGCTGAGACGATCGTGAAAACCCTAGAAACTACGCGGCACCGAAAGAGCCGGCGCTCCGATCGGTGATGTCATCGCATTTTGATTGCGGGCAAACAGACTAGGCAAAACTTCGCCCGCCCTCCGAACAAGACCCAGGATGCCGCAGAAGGAACTACGGCAATGCTACATTTGTAACTGACTTCAAAAAGATTAATGAGGATGTTTACAACTTTCCGGTTAGTCATGGGTTGGGACAAAGTAAGGCCCACAGTCCACCGACCTCATTCCTTGCTGTGCGCCGCCCTTCCGCGATCATCCCGTGCAGGTTGCGGAGTTCGCAGAAAGCAGAGAATCTGAAATGCATATTGATCGACTCAGGCGGGTGAACCTTTCCTCGTTGGCGGCTTTAACGATGTCAACCTTGATTCTTGCGGGTTGCAGCATCGCTTCCAAAATTGAATCCACGATCACTGGCCAGACCGCAAACGGCCCGGCATTCATCATCGCTACCGATGCGCCGGTAGCGAGCGTGACCTCATTTACGGTGCAGGTTATGAGCATCACCGCATTCGACGGAACCGGAAAGAGTGTTTCGCTGCTAAGCGGGTCGCCTACCGTTGATTTCGCGCGCTTCAACGGACTTCAAACCCTGCTCGACATGAAC
>DASXGD010000249.1:0-2439 GCA_036489245.1 Occallatibacter sp.
TACTGGCGCATCTCCGCGGAGCCACCGCGCCACGCGTGCCTGGCGCCGCCGCGCGTCGATGTGCTTGATAAGTTCCTTCAACAGCAGGGTTCGGAGCTGCCAGACCTGCACCCTGGCCTCGGCCAGGTCCTGGCCGCGGTAGCCGGCGCGGCCCAACGCCGAGGTAACCTGTCGCCAGGCCAACGGTCCGGCCAGCTGCGCGGTGTTGACGGCGATCTTTTCGATGATGCGGATCGGCATGGCGGCGCTCACGACCAGGGTAGCTAGGGGGCTCGGGGCCCAGGTTACGCCACTCGCACTCGCGCGTGCGAGAGTTGGCGCGCCCGAGAGGGCCTGTTTCGCCGGTCGCGGGCGCCGGAACGCGTTTCTAGCCGCGTGGGGGCGGGGGCATCGCAGCTTTTTCTGCTGCAAGCGGCTTTTTCTCCAGGGGTGAGGTAGATTTTTCCGGCGTTTTTCCCGCTGGAAAAAGCAGCTTTTCTCTAGCAGCCTGTCGGACTTAACACGGCTCGGAGGGGCTGTTTAGAATCGGGGCGCTGATTCGCTTCCTTTCTGGCACGGTCCCCCTTCGATATGAGCAATTTCCGCCCTGTTGATCGCGACACCGGCTTCCTGATGCCGCCGTCCGTGGATGAATGGCTGCCGGAGCGGCACTTGGCGCGGTTCGTGGTGGAGGTGATCGCAGGGCTTGATTTGCGTGCGATGACCGGTGCCTACCGCGGCTCCGGCGAGGCGTCCTACCACCCAAGTGTTCTGCTGGGCCTGCTCGTGTTTGGTTATGCCACGGGCGTGTTTTCCAGCCGAAAACTGGAGCGGGCGACTTACGATTCGGTCGCGTTCCGTTTCATCGCCGCCAACCAGCACCCCGACCACGACACGATCGCCACCTTCCGCCGGCGTTTCCTCAAACAGATCGAAGCGCTGTTCGTGCAGGTGCTGCTGATGGCGCGCGAGATGGGGATGTTGAAGCTGGGCACGGTGGCGCTGGATGGCACCAAGATCCACGCCATTGCCAGCCGCCATAGCGCGCTGTCGTATGAGCGTGCCGGTCAGATCGAGATGCAGTTGCGTGAGGAGGTCGCCAAGCTCACCGCCATGGCAGAAGCGGCCGACCAGGCCGATGTGCCGGATGGGATGTCGATTCCCGAGGAACTGGCGCGGCGCGAAAAGCGCCTGGCCGAGATCGCCCGGGCGCGCGCCATCATCGAGGCACGGGCGAAGGAACGCTATGCGCGCGAGCAGGCCGAGCATGAGGCCAAGATGGCGGCACGTGCAGCCAAAAGTGCGGAGACCGGCAAGAAACCGGGAGGCCGGCCGCCTGCACCTCCTGTCGAAGCGCCGGGCCCGGCGGATCAGGTCAATCTGACGGACGAAGAGTCGCGGATCATGCCGACGGCCGCTGGTGGGTTCGAGCAATGCTACAACGCGCAGGCGGTGGTGGCTGCGGACAGCCTGCTGGTGGTCGCCGGCGATGTGGTGCAGGCACCCAACGACAAGCAGCAAGTGCAGCCGATGCTGGGAGAACTCGCCGCACTGCCCGGCGAACTTGGCAAGGCCGAAATTTTGCTGGCGGATACTGGATATTTCAGTGAGGCAAACGTCGATGCGTGCGCTGCTGCGGGGATCGATCCGCTGATCGCGCAGGGCCGGCAGAACCATTACGCGCCGCTTTCGGAGCGCACCGCCGCCGATCCGCCGGCGCCGGAAAACCCGACGCCGGTCGAGGCGATGGCTCATCGCCTGCAAACCAAAGCGGGCAAGGCCCTCTATGCGTTGCGCAAGCAGATTCCGGAACCGGTATTCGGTATCATCAAATCAGTGATGGGCTTCCGGCAATTCTCGCTGCGTGGCCTGGAGAAAGTTCGGGGTGAATGGAAACTTGTCACCATGGCCTGGAATATAAAGAGACTATTTGCCCTCGCAGGCGCGGTCTGAGGGAAAGCCGCGCCCTCATGACTGCCCAAGGGTTCGCATATGGCCCGGTCGCGGGCCAAAAAATCGGCCCAACCAGTTTCAACCTGCCCAGGCGGCTTCGGGAACAGCCTACGCGGGCCACGCACCACCCAATTAGCCTTGTCCCGTAAAACGGTCCGGCGCCTCACTCCGACAGGCTGCTAGAGCGATCCATCGATGGAAGTCGTTCCACAACCTGAGATCTGGTGCGCCAAGCTGACCAAGGCCTTGTCGTGAGCTGAAGAAATCAGCGTAGGTCGCGGGTAGGATGTCTCTCAACCGCTGCTCGTCAATATGGAAGAAAAACGCTTCTGACTTGAATGCTATCAGTTGTCGGGCGAAATTCATGAGGGTCGTCTCAGCGCACCAGAGCGGGAATTGCGCGAATGTCCCCCACACAATCCGCGTGCTCTCCTGGCGGATTGGCCCATACGCGCTCGACTGCACCGGGGGCTCGAAGAGAAATCTCACACCGTCGTCGGGAAGGCG
>DASXGD010000282.1:0-3755 GCA_036489245.1 Occallatibacter sp.
CCGTTATGCCGCTTGTTGTGGTGCGCGCGGGCCTTGGATATCTCCTCTTCCGACATCTGCACGTGGTGGTCAGACTGCAAAACATCGTTGGCAACAGGAGATTTGGTTTCGGATTTGTCCATGCAATTCCTCCTTCGGGGCAGTCGGGTGAATCCGCCGCCAAAGAACCAGGCGAGTCGGGCGCCGTGCGTGCGATGGGACCGTTCAGCGCTGGACACTCGGACTGGACACTCGCCATAGGGCGGATCGGATGAACGTGCCGCCGCCCGGGTTTCAGTGAGACCGACCAGATCGGGAGCGGGCGTCTCACCCTGAACATGATAGTCCTCTCCGGCGGCGGCGAACAGGCTGGTTCAGACCGATCCTTCAGGCCTGAAGCCCACATTCGATTCGCGGCACTCTGTCAAACGACCGAAGTCGTGCCCTAATGCAAAGCAGGCCTATTTCTTCCGCGCGATATCGCACAGCATGTCGGAATGGATGTTCAGGCCCAGGTTGGTCAAGTTATAGAAGTGCTCGCTGGCCACCAGCCAGACCATCTCGCATATGGCGCGCTCGGAGTAATGGTGGCGGAGGCGCTCGACCGTCTCCGGCGCCACGGACCTGTTCCTGGTCAGCTCTGTTACGTAATCCAGCGCCGCCCGTTCCGCCTCACTGAACAGGGGACTCGTGCTGTATTGCGACAGGGCATCGAACTTGGCCTCATTCATCCGGGCCTTGATCACGAAGTATCGACCGATGTCGGTGCAAAACGTGCACACGTTGATGTGCGCAACCTGTTCGCGAATCAGCATGGCCGTATCCGGCGGCAGAGTCAGTTCCTTGTCGAGTTTGGCAATCTTCGCTACAAACATCCCGAACCCCACCGGCAGGCGCGAATACACCACTTTCACGGGGGTGGGAACTTTTCCGAACTGGCGCCGCGACATGGAGTAAACGATCTTCTTCACCAGGCCCTGCGGCCTTTCAATGGGGGCAAGATAGGTACCCATAGTCACTCCTCATATTTATTCTCTACGGAGGTTTGGGCGGTTGGGTTTCACGCGGTCCACAAAGCGGGACGGCTCGGCGGATTGGGGCGACTATGCCATAATCCCTCCCGTACAGTTTTTTCCTGGTTTTGGATGAGAGTGCGACTGGAGGACATCAGGCATGAAAAAGATCGGCGTTCTGTTTGGCATGGAGAACAGCTTTCCAGGAGCACTGGTCGAGCACATCAATGCGCGCCATGTCGAAGGCATTCAGGCCGAATTCGTTGACACTGGCGCGGTGCACCTGAACCGGACTCCAAAGTATGCTTTGATCATTGACCGCATCTCCCACGACATCCCCTTTTACCGCGCCTTTCTCAAGCACGCCGCGCTCAATGGGACGATCATTATCAACAACCCGTTCTGGTGGTCGGCGGATGACAAGTTTTTCAACTACACGCTGGCCGAGAAGATGGCCGTGGCCGTGCCGCCCACGGTGATTCTGCCGCACAAGAAATATCCCGAGGGCACCAACGAACGCTCTATGCGCAACCTCGAATTTCCTCTTGACTGGGATGGGGTGTTCAATTACGTGGGCGAGCATGGGTTTCTGAAGCCCGTCGACGGTGGCGGGTGGCGCGACGTCTACCACGTGCACAACCGCGAGGAGTTTTTCCACGCCTACGATCAGTCCGGCAACCTGTGCATGATGTACCAGAAGGCGGTTAACTTCAACGAATATTTCCGCTGTTACGTGGTGGGCCGGAAGAAGGTCCACATCATGCCCTACGACCCGCGCAATCCGCACCACGAGCGCTATGTAAAGAACCCCCCGGCTTACGACAAGAACTTGCTGAAGCGCGTGGAGCAGGATGCCCTGAAGCTTTGCCAGGCGCTGGGCTACGACCTGAACACGGTGGAATTCGCGGTGGAAGACGGCATACCCTACGCCATCGATTTCATGAACCCTGCGCCCGACGCCGATCTTCACTCGGTGGGCCAGGCCAACTTCGACTGGATCGTGAAAGAAGTGGCCGACCTGGCCATTGACAAGGTCAAGGCCGCGCCGAAGTTGCTGGAGTTGAACTGGGCGTCGTTTCTGAATGCGGCGCCGTCGGCCGAAGCAATGGCGGCCAAAAAATCCGATGCCAAGAAGCCCGCCGCGAAAAAGACCGCCAAAGGCAAAACCAGCGAAGTCGTTGCGGTCGAGTAAGAGGAGCCTGATCAGAGCCCATCCGATTTGATTCCGGATCCCTGTTCCCTTACCCCTATTCCCTGTCTTTTCCCCGCCTCCGCCAGCAACGCGCGGACCTCATCATCGCTCGTCGGGGAGAAATCGCGATAGAACAGGCTGACCGCTTCGAGCCGCTCCGGCCGGGCGACGCAGATCACGCGATCGACTTCCATGGCGATTTCGTCGATGCTGCTCTTTGCTGCCACGGGAACGGCAATGGTGACCTGCTTTGCCCGCGGTCGAACCGCCCTCACCGCCGCCCGTATGCTGGCCCCAGTTGCGAGGCCGTCGTCCACCAGGATCACGCCGCGGTCGCCAAACTCAGCCGGCGGACGCCCTTCGCGATAGGTGGTTTCGAGCCGATCGATTTCGTTTCTCTGGCAGTCGATCAGCGTGCGGAGCTGCTCCTCGGTCACGCGGAACTCGCGTACGGCGTCGTGATTAAGCACCATGGCACCGCCGCTGGCGATCGCGCCCATGGCGAATTCCCGGCAGCGGGGGGCGCCCAGTTTGCGCACGATGATGACATCGAGCGGGAAGCCGCACGTAACCGCCACCTGGTACGCCACCGGCACCCCGCCGCGCGCGAGCCCGAGCACTATGGCATCGCTCAAGCCGGGTGCAGCGGCAACGATGCGCGCCAGCATGCGGCCCGCGTCTGTCCGGTCCTGGAAGAGCACTTCATTCACACATCGCAGATTGTAAGCCCGGCCGACCGGTTTCTGATTCCTCTCCTCCGGGGTCGCCGGCGTCTGCTCTACAATGGCCCACAAGCTGTCCCAGGAGACTCCCATGCGGCCATCCTTCTCGCTTGGCATTGAAGAGGAGTACCAGACCATCGACCCTGTCACGCGCGACCTGCGCTCCCACATCGAGACGGAGATGCTGGCCCAGGGCAAAATGCGGCTGGAGGAGCGGGTCAAGGCCGAGATGCACACATCTGTGGTTGAAGTCGGCACCCGGGTTTGCCGCAACATCGACGAGGCCCGCGAGGATATTTACGAGCTGCGCCGGGAGATGATCAAGCTGGCCCGGGAGCACAAGCTCGAGCTGGTTGCCGGCGCCACGCATCCCTTCGCCGACTGGCGTACCCAGCAGATTTATCCCGACCCCCGCTATCACCAGGTCGTCAAGGACCTGCAGCTGGTCGCGCGCGCCAACCTCATCTTTGGACTGCATGTCCATGTGGGCATCGAGGACCGCGAGGCCGCCATCCGCATCATGAATTCGATGCGCTATTTTCTTCCCCATATCATGGCGCTGGCGACAAACTCGCCCTTCTGGCTGGGTATAAACACCGGCTACAAGGGCTACCGTGCCAAGGTCTTCGAGAACTTCCCCCGCACCGGCATTCCCGACGCGTTTTCGAGCTACTCGGAATTCGAAAACTATGTGAGCCTGCTAGTGCGCACCAATTGCATCGACAACGCCAAGAAGATCTGGTGGGACATCCGGCCCCATCCTTTCTTTAACACGGTGGAGGTGCGGGCGTGCGACATTCCGTTGCGGGCCGAGGAGACGGTTGCGATCGCGGCGCTGATCCAGGCTAC
>DASXGD010000298.1:0-8415 GCA_036489245.1 Occallatibacter sp.
CGGGCATCATGCCCACGTTCGCAATTGCCTCGGGAAATCTCGCCTGCATGAACGGCAATCATTCCGCACCCTGGTTCGCCGACGCATGGTTCAAGGGGGTGCGCAATTTCGATCTTGAGACCGCATACGATGGCATCCGTAACCGGTCCTTGCGCGACACGCTTCTTCCATGGCGGCTTGGCCCCAAGGGCCCGCTCGACGAGTTCTACGCCGCCCATGGCTACATGCCCGCGCTTCGCCCCGGCGAAAAGGAAACGGACCCGCATGTCCATCCCTTTGAGAAACGCCAGCCCGTTCCAGTCACTCTCGAAAACAGCCTCGACGATTGGGAAATCGCGCAGCTCGCGCGCGTCCTGAATAAGCCGGAAGACGAAAAGCTTTTCCTCGGCCGGGCCGGCAATTACAAGAATCTGTTTCGAGTTGACAAGGAACTGATGTGGCCCAAGGACGCCGACGGTCAATGGATCGAGCCAATGGACCCCAAGTTCGGCGGCGGCATGGGGGGGCGCGACTATTACGACGAGAACAACGGCTACACCTACACGTGGGATGTCGCCCAGGACTTCCACGGCTTGTTCACCCTGATGGGCGGCACTGCAAAGGCCGAAGCCAACCTCGATCAGCTCTTCCGCGAGCCGCTGGGCCGCTCCAGGTATGAGTTCCAGGCTAAATTCCCTGACTCGACCTCCATGGTCGGCCAGTTCTCGATGGGCAATGAACCGAGTCTCGCGATTCCCTACATCTACAACCGTCTTGGCGCACCCTGGAAGACTCAAAAGAGGGTGCGTATGCTGCTCGAATCCTTCTTTACGGATACGTACCAAGGCATTCCCGGAGATGAAGATGGAGGAGGCATGAGCGCTTTCGTAGTCTTCTCGATGCTCGGCTTCTATCCTGTCACCCCGGGGATTCCCACCTACGATGTGGGCAGTCCCATATTCGACAAGGCGACCATCCACCTCAAGAATGGGAAGAACCTCGTCATCATCGCCCGCAACAACTCGCATGACAACAAGTACGTTCAGAGCATCCGCCTCAACGGCCAGCCCATTAACCAGGTCTGGTTCCGTCACGCGGACATCGCCAACGGAGGCACACTGGAAGTGATCATGGGCGACACTCCCAACGTCGACCTCGGGTCGGCTCCCGCAACCTTCCCTCCGGATTCGCTTGCAGTCAAGCCGGAAGACTACGTTCGATGAATCTGCCGGGGCCGTCAAACCATTGCGGCCGAAGTGCCCGGATTGATCAAGTCATGAAGAGTAACGGGCCCCAGTAACACGGGATTACTGCTATCTCAGATTCTGTAACTGCACCCCTAATGTATATCTCCCGCACTTACCCCGCCATCTGGTTTTGCTGGAAATCTGGCCCAACTCGAACTCGAATCTACGCTTATATGGACGAAGTACAGAAAGCGCCAGGCTTGCCAGCATATGGCGGGCCGAGGCGCTGATCATGGCGGCGTCTCGGGTAGAGATGGAACTTCCTGTTCGGTCATAAGAATGGGATACCCGTACTGCGCCACCGGAAAGCTGAAGGACCGCCCAGATGAAAATGGACATAGCAAACGGAGAAGGAGTCCGAAAGACACTTCGCATCCTGATCGCCCTAACCATCCTGACCGGGATTTTGTATGCCCGCGCAAACTCGCAGGAGGCAAACCCTCCATCGCCGAATGAGAAACTGTCGCCGGAAGAGTCACGGCTTCGAGAGGAATGGCGCGCCTCAATGGCGCAGGTTCCACTGCCGAAGAAAGGCTGTTTTCAGGCTTCCTATCCCAGCAAGGCGTGGCACGAGGTTGCCTGTACGACTGCGCCAAACTATCCCATGACTCCCGGCCGCGATGCCCAACCTGGCGGGGCGGCAAACAATCAGAAGCCGGCGCCCGGGGTCTTATACGCGCGCGCAGATGCCCAGCAGACAACTCCTTCGTCGGCCCCCAATGAGAAGTTGTCGCCTGACGAATTGCGGATTCGAGAGGACTGGCGTATCTCGATGGCCCAGGTTCCCCTGCCCAGGAAGGGGTGTTTTCAATCTACGTATCCGAACAGGGACTGGCGCGAGGTGGCCTGCATGGCCACGCCGAATTATCCGATGCCGCCCCGCCGCGGTGCTCGGGCTCTGGTTGTAGGCAACAGCAACGATGTCGCGGCGCAGTCGCCGGTCGCCACCGACTTTATATCGACAGGGATCGGATCTTTCTCGAGTGTTACAGGCGTGACGAGCGAGAGCGGTCCGATTGGCAACACGGGACCCTCGATTGCGAACGCCTATACTCTTCAGCTCAACACCAACTTTTTCAAGAGCACGGTCTGCGCCGGTTCTCCAAATCCGAACTGCCAGGGCTGGCAACAGTTCGTCTATGAAAACTTTGGCACTGGAGGCCGGGCCTTCATTCAGTACTGGCTGATCCAATACAACACGACGTGTCCCGCGGGGCAGTCGTGGAACCAGTTCTCATTCACCGGTTCGACCGACATCTATTGCTGGAAGAACAACAGCCTCGGGGCAGTGCCCGTGCCTAACCAGCCGATCACCAATCTGGCGAACCTGAGTCTCAGCGGCGCAGTGAGTTCCACTGGCGATTCCGTCACCGTATCGACCGGGGGCAGCACAATGTACGCGAGAGCCGGAGACAATGCCGTCAATGCGGCGGCAGGCTGGCAAACCGCCGAATTTAACCTGTTCGGCGACGGCGGCAACAGTTCTGGCGGCGGCCAGGCGTCCTTCAACAGCGGGTCGAGCGTCGTGCCCAGGACGAGGATTATCTATGGGGGCACGGCTGCGCCGAATTGTATTGCGCAAGGTTTCACGGCCGAGACGAACAACCTCAGCTTCGGGCCGACCGCTCCTACTGCATCGGCGCCGGGGCCGGCGCTCTTATTCACGGAGAGCAGCGCCGGCGGGGCGCCGTCGGACTGTGCGGCGGCAACCGGGGTTGGCGACACCCATCTGAAGACTTTTGGCGGTTTGTTCTACGATTTCCAGGCGTCGGGCGACTTTGTACTAGCGCAAGCCGATCAGGACTTCGTCGTGGAAACCAGGCAAGTCTCGGGCGCGCCCACATGGCCGAACGCGACGGTTAATCATGCGGTCGCAACGCGCATGGGCAAGACCCAGGTCGCAGTCTGCCTTGCACCGGCACGGCTCAATGTCGATGGCGAGAACATTGAGTTGGACAATGGTCAATCGCATTCCACATCCGGCGGTGTCGATATCTGGCGAACCGGCAACGCCTACACCATCACGGATTCAGGCGGAAATTCGGTTCATGCGGTAGTGAATCCGACATGGATCGATGTGACCGTCGGCCTCGGGCGCTGGCCGGCCAACGTCACCGGCCTGCTGGCCAACGCCGAGGGTAACGTCAACAAGATCGCGGCGCGCGATGGCACCGTGCTGACAAACCCGTTTTCTTTCGAGGATCTCTATCATCGTTTCGGCGACAGCTGGCGCGTACCGGCGGATGACTCGCTTCTGTCGGCATGCGGGCAACGGAGCGTTGAATTCGGTACTCCTCGAAAAACGTTCTACGCGAAGGACCTCGATCGGACCGTGTACGAGCGAACGCGATCGGTCTGCACTGCGGCGGGGGTGAAAGCCGGCCCGCTTCTCGATGCCTGCACACTTGACGTAGCGGTGATTGGCAACGATTCGGCATCATTGGTTTTTGTCAACGCGCCTGAGCCCAACGCGGTCGGTTCCATCGTCAATCCCCCTGGGTCGGGGCGCCTCAAATGGCTGCTGTGGCTGATCGTGCTCTTGATCCTTCTGTGGATTCTTCTCGTGCTGCTGAGGCGAAAGAAGCCGTGATGTTTCATTGGCAATCATCGCGATTGACCGTGAAGGCTGGGTATGGCGCCCCGGTCTCGTCCGAGGTGGCGGATGGGACCGGGGAAACCATACGGAACCCGAGAGGAGAACGCAGCTCGCAAACCACCACCCCTCCTTCTCCCCCCTTTCAACAACCGGTAAAATGGACCTGCGTACTCCGACGTTGAGTCCCAAGCGCACAGCCCGCTCGGCGGTTCTCCTGGCCTTTGCAATCGGTGTCCTCTACGCCGCGCCGCCGAGGCCCGACCCCCTCCTGCACAAGCCGGCGCCGGAATTTGTCCGCAACGATCTCGCTGGCAGCCCGGTCGATCTGGCGGCGTTGCGTGGCCGCGTCGTGCTGCTTAACTTCTGGGCGACTTGGTGTGCTTCGTGCCTGGTGGAAATACCCCGGTTCATCGCCTGGCAATCGAAATACGCGGCCGACGGCCTCCAGATCATCGGCATGTCGATGGATGACGATTCGGCTCCTGCCGCATCGCTTGTGCGCGATCGAGCCGTGAATTATCCCGTGGTAATGGGCGACGAGCAAATTGGCCTTCTCTATGGCGGAGTCCTGGGACTCCCTGTGACCTACCTGATCGACCGCCGGGGCATCGTTCGAGCCCAATACAAGGGCGACGCTGACCTCGGCGCCATGGAGTCGGCCATCCAACGGCTGCTGGGGAAGCCCTGATTTTTTCGATAGTCAAAGATATTGCTGAAGTTGATTCGTTGCGAACGAGGTTCAGTGACCGCTGCAAGGGAGCCAGCCGAGGCCGTCCGGCGCACATAATCGACCTGTGGACCCAACCGCCAACCTGCCGCTCCTCAAGGATTACCAATCCTATCTGCAGGTGGAGAAAGGGCTGCGTCCGCTCACCTGCGAGGCCTACCTGGGCGACCTGAGGACCTTTGCCGAGTTCCTTGAAACCCGGCACGGGGTGCTGATGCAGGCCGGCCAGCAGGATGTGGCCGGGTTCCTCGAGCATCTCCGCCAACATGGCATCGATTCCCGCTCCGCGGCCCGCAAATTGAGCTGCCTCCGCGGGTTTTACAAGTGGCTTTTGCTCGACCGCCGAATCCGCCACGACCCCACCGTCAACATCGAGTCTCCCAAGGCATGGCGAGTGCTTCCCAAGTCCATGGCGGAGCCGGAGGTGGCGGAAATGCTGGAGAGGGCGGCGATGGCCGCAAACCATCCGCAGGCACGAGCGACGGCCCTGCGCGACCGGGCCATTCTGGAGTTGCTTTACGCCGGAGGCCTGCGGGTTTCCGAAGTCACAGCGCTCAACACCAGCGACCTGGCCCTGGATGCGGGTCGCGTACAAGTGCGCGGCAAGGGCGACAAGGAGCGCATCGTGCCCCTGGGGCGAACCGCGCTCGAAGCGCTCGAAACCTATCTGACCGAAGGCCGCCCCCACCTGTCCCGAATCAGCTCGGCACGCAAAGGCCAGCCGTCGCGCGGCGAGCCCTCGCGCATGTTCCTGTCATTGCGCGGCATGCCGCTGACCCGGCAGTGGGTCTGGCATCTGGTGAAACTTGCCGACAGTTCCGCCAGCCCGCACACCCTGCGGCACAGTTGTGCTACGCACATGGTCGAACATGGCGCCGACCTGCGCAGCGTTCAACTTCTGCTGGGCCATGCCGACATCTCAACCACGCAGGTGTACACCCACCTTGCCCTGGGCCGTCTCAAAGCCGTGCACCGCCAGCACCACCCCCGTGCGACCGCGCGCGCAGCAAACGTGGTCGAGTTTCCCGCTGGTCCGCGTCCCACCGAACGAGCAGGCGAACCTGACTCTCATCCCTCCTCGCCGCCGCCGGATGCAGGCCCGGAATCGGCATGAGCACCGGGACGGCACCCAACCCCGAATTTCCCGATACGCCGACGCTCGGGCAACTCGTCTCGGAGTATTTGCGCGTGCTGGCCAACGAGCGCGCCGCCTCCGCTCACACGCTGCGCGCCTATCAACGCGAACTGACAGGTTTCGCTTCCTTCATCGTCAAGCATTACGGCGAAGCGCAGTCCCCGGCCCGGATCGAGCACACCCATATTCGGGGCTATCTTGCAACGTTGTATGACCGCGGTTTGTCCAAGGCATCGACCGCGCGGGCACTGGCGGCCGTTCGAAGCTGGTTCAAGTGGCTGGCGCGAACCGGGCGCGTGGAGCGGAACGTTGCTTCGCTCGTGGCCACGCCAAGGCTTCCGAAGCATCTGCCGCGCGTGCCTTCAATCGAACAGATGAATCGCGCCGTGGATAATGTTGGGGATGATGCCGCGAGCTGGCCGGCGCGCGACAAGGCCATTCTGGAATTACTCTACGGATGCGGGATACGGAATGGGGAACTGACGTCCCTCAATCTCAAAGACATCTATTGGGCGCAGGACGTGATCCTTGTCCGCGGGAAAGGCAAGAAGCAGCGATACGTACCCCTCGGAGACGCGGCCGCGCAGGCGCTCCGAGGATACCTCGCGGAACGAACCGCGCGCCTGGCCGCCGGCAAGCCCAGTCCCAGGCGGCGTACCACCCCGGCGCTGTTCATCAATCTCCAGTTGCGGGGGCTCGACAAGGCCGGCGGAGAGGCGCGCCTGACGACGCGCAGCGTTGGCCGCATCGTCAAGCGGGTGGCCATGCTTCGCGGGCTTCCCTCCGACGTGCATCCGCATACTCTGCGTCATGCCTTCGGAACCCACCTGCTCGAGGAGGGCGCCGACTTACGTGCGATTCAGGAACTGCTGGGGCACGAACGCCTCTCGACAACGCAGCGCTACACGCAACTGACCACCGCCCAGTTGACCCAGGTCTACGACAAGACGCACCCGCGTGCTAAGTAAGAGTGTCGAACTTAGAAACTAATCTTGCGGTCTGGATACCAGGTAAGTTGGATGTTAGTCGTTGTTACGGTCTGCTGATTGGTCAGATATATAGGCGCGTTGTAATGCTCGAAGGTAAAGTTTCCCTTGATCTCAAAGTTGGGCGTGAGGCGCTTGACTGCCTCAAAGGCGACGTTGTTCAGTGTAGTTCCGTATTCCGCAGTGCTGCTTCGAATGAAATCTTTGGCCACCTTGTGATTGCGGTAGCTCGCCTGGAGCCACTCGTTGCCGCTCAGGTGATAGGTGATCCAGGCCTGGCCGCCTTTCCCCTCCCGGCCAACCCAGTCGCCGAAGATCTGGCCGTTGTTTGTATACCCTTGTCTCTGAATCGTCTCCCAATACATGAAACGTCCGGTGTTGCTCGTCGACACCGGGGGATCAGTGTAGACAGCTTCCACGCGCATATCAAGCCTGGCCGCGCCAGGCATATGTGATAAATACAGGCCCGGCCGCCACGAGGCGCGGCGGGGTGCATCGACCGGCGAGATGTCGTCGTGTACTTCGCCATCGGCATAGAGTGTGAACCAGTTGCGAACCCAGGGAAGCCGGTAGGAGAAATCGAAGGCGCCGAAGCGCGCGCCGGGGTCATCGCGGCCAAGCTTTTCCTCCGCAGAGGGAGAAGCAATACTAAAAAAACTCTTGAGGAAGGAGTGGATCGTGATCGGCCCGTGGCCCTCGCCTCCCCAGATAGCCGTGCGCTCGAAGCCGAATTCCAGGTTTTCGGTCGGCTTGAAGCTCACCTTCTCTATATGTACCCATGGGTTGCCTGGGTTGATCACATTTGGCTGCCCGGGACCTGGATATGCCGGATTAGGGACATGCGTGTGGCCGTTCAGTGCGCCGATCAGGAACTCGTATCGAAACGGGCCGGTAATGTAGGACAGCCAGGGAATACGCAACGGCTCGACGCGGTTGATGTTGAACGAGTAAATGTTCTCCGCGTTGTTGGAGTAGGCAAACCCGGCACCCACTCCCGGACCCATCCATTCGTCCTGCTTGCCGAAAGATATTTCGTGGCTCAGGACATGGTACGAGGCATACGCCTCCAACACGCTCATCCTTACCGTCGAGGAAATTTGTCCCCCCGGAATGGTTGGTTGACTGTAGGGCAAGCCGGTAACCGGATTGAGAAAGGGTATGCCATCCACCGAAGACAGCGCTTGTGCCGTTGCCGGCGAGTAGCCGGTAGACGACGGTGCATACTGAAACTCGCCGCGCGCGTAGAGAGTAAACCGGCCGGCGATGGCGTAGCCGCTGGCCCCGGTGTAATTGTTGAAGCCATTCGCATACGGGCGGCCGTAATCGTTGACGAGGGTCGAGCCCATGTGAAAACTGTCGCGCAGCGGAGTGCCGCTCATGACGCGCGCGAGCGTATAAACCGACTCCAGGCGCGTGTTGCCCTTCAACGCCAGGCACGGACCGGCCATTTCGTTGCGCAATTCGTGGGCCAGGGCTTCATACAATTCCTCGGCCTGATCATTGAGGGGACTCGGGTCGGCATCCTGGATGCGGGCCGCAGTGTCTTCCAGCATATGGTTGATGCTTTGCCGAGTCCAAGGCCGCAATCCCAGGAATACATGATCCACGTAGCCTATTCCGTAGAGGCGCATAACGGCGGGATAAACCCAGCTATCAACGGTGACAAATGGCGAACCCATGACAGCCGGCTCGCAAGCGGGTGCCGGAGGACCGCCCATCGAACCCTGAGCGCCAGCGCCGGCCCC
>DASXGD010000319.1:0-14100 GCA_036489245.1 Occallatibacter sp.
GGCCTTCACTTCAGCTTCTGACCCACCAGCCGCATCGGGTCGCGTGGTCCGGTCCACCACGTGGCCCGAATCGAACGGCGTGTTCGTTGCCGCAATGCATCGCTGGTTTTTTAACCGGAGGGGAGACATTGCCTGAAGAGCGGCCAATCGTCGTCGTGGGCAGCATCAACACTGACCTGGTCGCAATCGCCGGCCGGATTCCTTCCGTTGGTGACCGTAATCGGAACCGGTTTTCAAATTCATCCCGGAGGAAAGGGCGCCAATCAGGCCGTTGCGGTTGCGCGGCTCGGGTATCCATCGCGGATGATCGGCAGATTGGGAAACGACAACTTCGGAACGCACCTGAGGACCCATCTGCAGGCTGCAGGAGTCGATTGCTCGGGAGTCGCCACATGCGAAGGATCCTCTGGAGTCGCCGTCATCCTGGTTTCAAGTCGGGGAGAAAACTGCATCGTGGTTGCTCCCGGCGCCAACGAAAAGTTCACGCCTCGGGATGTGGAGGAGAGCCTGCCGATCATTCGCCAGGCCGGCATGGTTCTGGCTCAGCTCGAGATTCCGATGAACACCGTTGAGTGTCTCGTCACCCTCTGTCAGCGAGAGGGCGTTCCGTTAATGCTCGATCCTGCCCCGGCGCAAGAGCTACCCGCGGAGATTCTTCGAAAACTCACCTGGTTTACTCCCAATGAAACTGAGGCTGCCTTCTATACAGGAAACGCAGCCGGCGCCGAGAGCACGATTTCGCCTGATGAAACAGCTCGAAGCCTACTCACGAAGGGTTGCCGCAGCGTCTTGCTTAAATTGGGCCGCCGCGGCGCATACCTTGCCACAGCACAAACGCCCGGACAACTGATACCCGCTTTCGCTGTTACCGCCGTCGACAGCACAGCCGCCGGAGACGCATTCAACGGCAGCTTTGCGACCGGTCTGATGCTGGGCAGATCTCCGCTCGATAGCGCCATCTTCGCCGCAGCCGCGGCTGCCATCTCGGTAACCCGTGCCGGTGCTCAACCTTCCATGCCGTCCATGTCTGAAGTCGAAAGGTTTCTGGAAAGCCACGCGGTCCAGGATGAATCGCGTCTCGCCGATTGACCTCACCCTTTCGTCCCGATGGACTTCGATAACAGCAGGACAGTCTATCGAGGCAGTCCCGCCAGCCGTTTGCTACATTCAGGTAATCAGCCTTCACTCCATCGCCCGACCGGCATCGGCGTGATTAAATCCTTGCAGATACATAGGGCCCTTTCCAGAAGGAAATATGGTTAAGGGTTGGTTAAAGGTACGTATCCGTTTGGAGTCGCTTGATGCCGGTGAAAACAATTATCGAGCCATTTCGAATCAAGAGCGTTGAACCGATACGGTGGACGACGCGCGAGCAGCGTTCAAGGCTGCTGCAGGCGGCGCACTTCAACCTCTTTCTATTGCCTGCCGACGATGTCCTGATCGATCTTCTCACCGATTCCGGCACGGGCGCGATGTCGACACATCAGTGGGCCGCGGTAATGGAAGGCGATGAGAGTTACGCCGGCAGCAAAAGCTTCGAGCGGTTTCGCGCGTCGATCCAGGACATCTGCGGCTACAGGCATGTGATTCCGACCCACCAGGGGCGGGCGGCGGAGCGGATCCTGTTCGGGATCACTTGCAAGATAGGCGACGTCGTTCCGAATAACACGCATTTCGATACCACCCGCGCCAATGTTGAGTTCGTGGGCGCTGAGGCGGTGGATCTGGTGATTCCCGAAGGCCGTCAGCCTGCTTCGTTACATCCCTTCAAAGGCAATCTGGACGTTGCCGGTCTCACGAGCCTGATCGAGCGTGTAGGCCGGGAGCGAATCCCGCTGGTGATGCTGACGGTGACCAACAATTCGGGCGGAGGCCAGCCGGTGTCGATGGAGAACGTGCGCGCGGTCAGCGCGGTCTGCCGGCAGCATGGAATCCCGCTCTACTTTGACGCCTGCCGCTTTGCCGAAAATGCCTGGTTCATCAAGCTGCGCGAGAAGGGATATGAGAGCAAGACGCCCAAGGAGATTGCGCAGGAGATGTTCCGGCTGGGCGACGGCTGCACAATGTCGGCCAAGAAAGACGGCATGGCCAACATTGGCGGCTTCCTGTGTACAAACGATGACCTGCTCGCGCAGCAGGAGAAAGATCTCCTGATTCTTACGGAGGGATATCCGACTTACGGTGGGCTGGCGGGGCGCGATCTGGAAGCAATCGCCGTGGGGATCCAGGAAGCGCTCGAGGAAGACTACCTCCGTTATCGCATCGCATCGACGGCGTACCTCGGCGAGCACATTTCTTCGGAGGGTGTGCCGATTGTGCAGCCACCCGGCGGGCATGCCATCTATCTGGACGCGCGGTCGTTCCTGCCCCATATTCCCGCGGACCAGTTCCCCGGGATGGCTCTTGCGGCGGAACTCTACCTCGAAGGCGGTGTGCGGTCGGTTGAAATCGGGACACTGATGTTCGGAGCAGCGGCGCAGATGGACCTTGTGCGCCTGGCGATTCCGCGGCGTGTCTATACGCAGAGCCATATCGATTACGTTGTTGAAGTAATACTTGAAGTATGGGCGAATCGGGAAAAGATTCGCGGGATGCGGCTGACGTACCAGGCTCCATTTTTGCGGCATTTCACGGCACACCTTGAGCCTCACATTGACCGGGCTGGTTGAGCCGTCTCTTCGGAGCAGAAGCGGAGATGCTGTAGTATCCATGGTGCGCCGGAGTACATCATCCGCGCCGACTCGGAGGAGATCTTAACCGTGAGGTTGCGAAGAAACACCGGACCAAAACCTGGACCAGGACGCGCCGCCATGAAAGTGACCGCGGACATAACAGACCCAAGGGCCGGCCGCTCGAAGAGTATTTTCGGAGCGACCCTGTTTAATTGCGGGGTTCCGGCGGTGGCGGTCCTGATGGGGATCAGTTCCCTTCCCGCACAGCAGCCCTCGGACGAGGCTCACCGCACTGCCAGCGCGCAGGCGCCGCGGCCCTGGGATCAGAATCCCGACGGGATGCACATTTACATCTGGGCGGGACTAAAGTCCCACTGGGCCGGGCAGCACG
Organism: Occallatibacter sp.; assembly: GCA_036489245.1. GTDB lineage: Bacteria > Acidobacteriota > Terriglobia > Terriglobales > Acidobacteriaceae > Telmatobacter. The sequence goes on from DASXGD010000319.1 coordinate 3,064, forward strand.
ATTACCCACAGTTCCTGGCGGACTGGAGCAAACTGTTAACTGAGCATGGAGCCATCGTGGATGGCGCACTGCACGCTCCACGGGCCGCAGATCTGGCGAAAACAGACGTCGTCATTATCTATAAGGGCGACGCGGGCTATTTGAGCGATCAGGAGAGAGCGGATCTCGAAGCGTACGTCAAGCGCGGCGGCGGATTGGTGAGCATTCATGATTCATTGTGCGGGCCGGACCCTGCGTATTTTGCGACGTTGGTCGGCGGTGCCAAAAAACACGGCGAGGTGAATTACACACTAGGTGCGCCGATCCCATATACCGTGGCTGACAGCGGTAGCCCGATCATGAAGGGCATGACCAACTTCACCATTTTTGACGAGGCCTTCTACAACTTGACCTGGGCGCAGGATTCGAAGGTCCATCTGCTGGCCACCGCGGTAATTCCCGGGACGCCGAGCGCGGGCACGCATAAGGGCGAAGTCGTGCCGCAGATCTGGACTTACGAACACACATTGCCGGGTGGCGAGCCGGCTCGCGCGTTCGTCTGGATGCAGGGGCATGAATATACGAATTTCGCCAATTACCAGATTCAGCAAATGCTGCTGCGAGGCATCGCATGGGCGGGGAAGAAGCCTGTCGACACGCTGGTCGACTATGTGGCGCCGCCGCATCCGGAGCAGGTGCAGACACTGGCACCGAACAAGTAGCCGATCCACATGCTGTCGTGACATCCGGTCCTGACGGCCAAAGATGCCGTCAAGACGGGAGACCAGCTGCTGGCGATTATTTGGCGGTCCAGCCGCCGTCAATGAGAATGTCCGTTCCGGTGATGAAGCTCGCCGCTTCAGAGCACAGATAGCAGGCGAGGCCGCCGATCTCCTCAGCCGTTCCCCAGCGACCAACGGGAAGGCCGGCAAGGAACTGGGCATTAGCTTCGGGATTGTTGATCAGCGCCGCATTCATATCGGTTGCGATCGGCCCCGGGCTGATGCCGTTCACGGTGATTCCCTCGCCTGCAAGTTCCAGGGCCAAGGCCCGCGTGAGTCCGAGCAGTGCGGCTTTGGCTGAAGAGTAGGCGGTGCGCCCGGGGAGCGATACGTGGCTCATGATTGAAGTCATATTAAGAATGCGGCCGTAGCCGGTGCCCGTCATGCCGGGAACAAAGGCGCGACACATCAGGAAGGTGGAGATAAGACTTGCGTCGAGAACGCTGCGAAACTCTTCGAGGGAGAAGTCGACCAGGTTTTTGCGGATGTTGATTCCCGCGTTATTGATCAGAATCTGGGGAGCGCCGCAGCGTTCGTTTACCGCGTCAGCCAATGCGGCGACTTGCTTCTCATCTGTGACGTCGGCGGTCAAAATGACGGCGGTTCCACCCTGGCTGGTGATGGCATCGCGCACCTGTTCCAGGCGCTGGGTGTCGCGGGCCACAAGCGCGATGACCGCGCCGGATTCCGAGAGCGCGATCGCCATTGCCTCGCCGAGCCCGCGGCTTCCGCCGGTGATCACGGCGGTTTTGCCGGTCAAATCGATGTTCAAGCGTGTACCTCCTGTCGGTTTGTTTCAATCGTCGGATCGAGCATTTCAGGGAATGAGGCTGTCGCTGTTGATTTGGGCTGCAGCGGCAGCGAAAGCCAACTGGCGCTGGCGCTGAGCAGCGTCCGGATCAATGTAGAGCCAACAGGCTGCGGAGATCGTTGCGGCCACGGCCATGGTGTCGATGAGGATGTTCCAGTTACCGCCGGCGTGCTGCAGGATGACGCCGCCCGCAACCGGTGCGGCAAAACCGGCAAGGTTACCCATCATGTTCATTGCTGCCGCTACGGTGGCCGTGTAGGGGCCGCCAATTTCGACGCAGGCATCCCACGAAATCGGCATGGTCAGATCGGCGGCAAAGCTGGCCAGTCCCATGGCCACCATGGCGGGGACGACCGATGCAATATGAGTCACGACCAGCAGCAGGATCGCACACGAGAAGAAGCCGCCGATTGCGATTGCGCGACGAGGCAGCCGCCTGGGCGCGAGTCCGGAAACCAGAGAACCGAAGCCGCCGAACAGAAGCGGCAATACAGAGAAAGCAGCGGCGCGCGCCGGCGTCTGGCCGCGCCCCTCGCGCAAGTAGGTCGGGAGCCAGGTGATGTAGAAATACCAGACATAGGAAAAGCAGAAGTACTGCAAACCCAACACCCCGACCCGGCGCGTCAACAACACGGTCGTCCAACGGCGTTGTCCTGTCTGATGAGTGGTGAGGACACGCGCTCCCTCGAGCAATTCCCTTTCCAGTGAGTTCACCGACTTGTGCTGGGACGGTTCATCCCGAAACCAGATGAGGAACACTGCACACCACACGACCCCGACCGCGGCAAACTGCACAAAGGCCCAGCGCCAGCCGAACAGGTTGATGCACAACAAGGCCAACGGGGGTGTAATGGCTCCGCCCCAGCGCGCGAAAGCCCACATCAAGGCCTGCGCTGTCACCCGTTCACGCGCGGGAAGCCAGCCGCTCAGCATGCGCGTCAGGTTGGGAAAGCAGCCGGCCTCGCCGGCTCCGAAGAGGAAGCGGATCACGCACATCGACACGACATTCCAGGCTGCCCCGGTGAGTGCCGTGCAGATGGACCAGGCAAGCACAATTTGAGTGAGTACGCGCCTGACGCCGAGCCGGTCCCCAAGCAACCCCATGGGAATTTCGAAGAGCGCGTAGGCCAATCCGAAAGCTCCGAAGATGAAGCCCATCTGCTCTTTCGGAAGATGAAGATCGTGCGAGATGGGTCCGGCGGCCACGGAGATTGCCACCCGTTGTACATAAGAAAGGACCGCAAGACTAATAGCCAGGAGAACAACGGTGTAGCGAATGCGGCTGGCCTTCATCGGCTGACCTCTCGGCGCGGGGTTAGGGGTGCGTGCCGCATAGATGAGACTGTACCGCATCGTCCGGATGCGGCGCTCTTGTAAGCGAGCATGGATCTGGACTGGCTCAAGGCAGACTCAGGGCATAGAGGCTGTCGCCGGCTCCAAAGACGATGTATTGCTTTTGATCGAGCATGTACGTAATGATGCCGCCCGATTCGTTGGCCCCCAGTTCGTGGTGCCACAGAACGTCGCCGCGGTCGGCGCTAAAGATAATCAGATTCTTCTGATCGTCGCCGCTGATGACAAGATTGCCCGCGGTCGTGAGGATGCTCGGACCGAGGGTCGTGGGTGCGTCGTTCAGATTGGGGTAAACATGCCTCCAGGCGGCAACGCCGGTAAGTGGATCGATGGCCTGCAGCACCCGCTGTGCACGGCCGATTCCGACGCCCGTGCCTCCGTAGCCTGAAGGCCGTTCGCTGTCGTCGGTCAGATAGTAAATGGCCTTGCCTTCCACCGAGTTGACATAGACCAGACCAGTTTGGGGATTGTACGCGGGCGCCTGCCAGTTGGTCGCATTCACGATATTGATTGATCCGCCGACTGAAGGGTCCTTATCCGGAATCGGAATGGGCTCGCCCTGCGGCGAGAGGCCCGATGCATAATCCAGGGGGACAAATGGTTTCACAATTAGGTGTTTGCCGGTCACCCGGTCGAGGGTTACAAAAAAGCCGTTGCGGGCGGCCTGCGCCAAAAGCTTTCGCGGCTTGCCGTCCACGACGCGGTCGAACAGGATGGGGGCGGTGGTGTTGTCGAAATCGTGGGTGTCGTGCGGAGAGACCTGGAAGTACCATCGCAGTTTTCCCGTGTCGAGGTTGAGAGCAACGATCGATTCCGTCCAGAGGTTCGCGCCGGGGCGTCCCTGGCCGGCGAAGACGGGGTTCGTATTGCCGGTGGGCCAGTAGAGCAGGTTGAGTTCAGCGTCGTAGGTACCCGGCATCCAGGTCATGCCGCCGCCGTGGCCGGATGCGTTTTCGTTGGGCCAGGTTTTGAGTGCCGGATCGCCCTTGCGCGGCGTCGACCACCAGGTCCATTGCAAGTCCCCGGTAGCGGGATCAAATGAATCAAGGAAGCCCGGCATGTCCATGGCATCGCCGCCCACGCCGACGATGATGTGGTTCTTCACCACCAGGGGTGCCGAGGTCGAGAAGTACTGTTTGCGTGCGTCGGCAAAATTCTTTCTCCACAGTTCCCGGCCGGTATTCGCATTGAGAGCGATGAGCCAGTTGTCGGGGGTGAGGAAATAGAGGTTCGACTTCCAGATACCGACGCCGCGCTGGCCGACAAGGTGGCCACCGTGATCGACCCAGTCGTAATGCCAGATCTCCTTCCCTGTTCGTGCATCAAGCGCCCACACATGATCGGGAATTGCGATGTAGAGGACCCCGCCGACCAGCAGCGGCGTACACTTGATGACCGGAACCGGAGCGCCCCGCTGAACACCAACCTCAGTGATCCTGAAGACCCACTGCCGCGCGAGCTGCCCGACATTAGCTGGCCCGATGGTGGTTAGCTGGCTAAATCGCTGGCCGCTGTAATCACCGTTGAAGGTGGGCCAGGCGGTGACCGGGGCGTCGCCAATGCCACGAGGGTCGAGTGAAACGTGCGGACCATCAGAACCGGCAGCCAAGAGTGCTGCTGCCGCAATCGCCGCGCAGAGTGTGGAGACGAAATTCATTTGAGCGTCTCGAGGTACGCGGTCACATTGTGCATATCGTCGTTGGTGAGCGACTGAATGATCTCCTGGTGGGCCGCAAGCGGGTCGTCGATCTTGACCTCCACTCCCGGAATGCGGTCGATCGAGCGCGGCTGGCCCAGGTTGTCGACGAGCGTGATACGAAAGTCGCTCACTTGTGTAACCCGGCCCGCAACAGTTTCGCCGCCGGGCATTTTTACCGTGGCGGTGGGCATCAGCGAGCTATCGCCGCTATGCCGAGGCCAGATCCAGCCGCGCTGCAACTGCTCGGGCGAACGGAACTTGCTGCTGAAGTGGGCGAAGCTCTCCAGTGCGTGGCACGAACTGCAATGGGCCTCGACAAAGGCCTGACCCTTTGCAGGGTTCCCCACAACGATGTTGAGCACTTGATAGGCGCCGCGATTGGCGACCTGTTCGACCTGCAGATGAAGGAATTCGGCAACATCCTTCAGCTTGTCTTCTGCCATGGAACCGAACGCGGGCATGCCCTTCTCCGGCACGCCCTTTCGGATGTATGGAACCAGCTTTTCTCCGTGGTCGTCGCCCAGGACCTGGTCCGACGTGATCAGGTTGGGGCCGGTCGCGCCGCGAGCCTGCTGGCCGTGGCAGAATGCGCAATTGCGCTGGAACACGGGCTCCCCACGAGCGGCGGCGGCTTTGTCAGGTTCCGCACCGAGACCGAGAAATGCGCGAGTGGCGGCGGCGCGCTGTTCCGGCGTCATGTTCTGATAGTTGGCCGGACGCTGCGCAGGAGCCTGATCGCCGGTCGGACCTTCCTGGCCGCTCGCCATGGCGGCGAGGGCTGCGAGTGTGATGGAGAGCAAGGCTCCGAATAGCCGATGCCGGCGCGTATGCTCATGGGTTGGAAACTCTGCCGAGGTCATCAATCTATTTTTGTCTCAGGCCGCAAGTATACAAATCCATCGCGGCCGAAGGCGCCGGTAGCGCAGGCCACGGCAGGAATTGCGGCGCTTTGCCGACCGGCCCCGCCTATTGCTTTTCCAGAAGCACGGCCCAGTCGTTTTTGTCGGGCGGCTCGGGTGAGGTCCACTCCGGGCCCTCCGCATCTGGCAGGTCGATCTTTTCGCCGGTCAGGGCGCTGAACCACTTCGCCTTATAGCGGCCAGCCTCGAGTTTCACTGTCACGGTCCCGCCGTGGGGAAGATAGACCGCGTACGTCTTGCCTGGGTCCGCGAGGCAATAGTTGTTGTTGTTCACCAGCTCATCGTGCGGGTTGATCTTCCACCACTCGAAGCCAGTGAAGAAATCAACCATGTGGCCGTAGCCGAGGAACATGGTCTGCGTGTCGTCCCCGCGCCCGTTCAACCATCCGCCGCCGGAATCAGGCCAGATGTTGGTGCCGCGCCTTGCCGATTCGCCCGCCGTGCCGTAGCCTCCCGCCATCGTGATTTCCCACGCGGTGCGCCGCAGGACATCGGCCGAGTCCGAACCGGGAGCGGCCCAGTGCGGGTAGTGATCTTCGTAGCCATACTCCTCGTTGGTCTGGGGAACGATGCGGCCGGTCTGCTCCTGCAGCTTCCTCGATGCCAGCATCAACGTGTGTTGGTTGCGCGACCATTCCTGGTAGGAGGTAAACCCGAACCACGATGCCGCTCGGTCCTGGTGGTCGTTACTGGCCGCCGGATGGCTGGTCTCAAGATGCTTGTAGGGGTCGCGTTGCTGGATCAGCATTCCAGTCTCGTGGGTCCATTTTTCATCGCGATAGCTGTCCAGATCGTCGCCAAGGTCCCAGGTGATGTTGGAGTAGGCTCCAAAACGGTTGACCGCATAGCGAATGAAACGATGCTCGTCATCGCTTCCCGCACCGGGATGAACCCGGCTGTTGTTCATGTCGAGCACCAAGGAAATGTTCATATCGCGCTCGCGGGCGAACTTGAGCATTCGTTCGAACTTCTGCCAATAGGACACATTGAATCGCGTGTAGTCGAAATCCGGATGCCACGGGTCTTCAGGGTGCGGCGATGGCCATGCGGAGATGAGGCACGTCCAGTTTTTGTCGATCATCACCGGCTCGCCGACCATGGTGATTGCCTCGCGGCCGGCGATCGTGACGCGCATGCGGTTGACTTTCAGCCGGTGAAGGCGGTCGACGGTGTATTGAATCACGCGATCGTCGCGCCAGCCTACCAGCCAGTACGCAGTGGTGCCATTGAAGAAGAAGTGCTCCCCGGTGCCCTCCCAAATGAAGTGCCAGGGATATTGCGGATCGACACGAAGCAGCCCGCGGCTGCGCGCTTCCGTGGCCGTGAATGTCCCGCCGGACGATTTCTCAAAGCTTCCCTGCTTGTAGGTGAGCGCGTACTTGTAGTCGCCCGCGACCGGCGCCATGAAGCGGATGCGGAAGGTGCCGCCGTCGGTGGAGTCACAGAAGCCTTCGACATTCCAGTGCTGAGCGCCGTCGGCGGTTTCGAATGTGCCCGTGAGAGTTGCGTCCTCGAATGGGTTGCGGGCGTCGGGCGCGTTGATAGTGGCCGTGATCTCGATCAAGTCGTAGCGGGCCACGGCGAAGATGCAGGCGAGAACGTAACGCCGCTAGGCGCCGCGACCGCCCAGACGGGAAACCACAGGGCAGCCCCCAGCAGAATGGTCTTGAATTTTCGACGTGTGGCGTTGATGCGAAACGGCAGGCGGACCGTCATTTTTACCCCCGGAGCGGCTAGACCAAAACCAGAGTTGCTCTATCCCGAAGCCACGACGGCCGAGTCGACGCGACCAGCAGGGTGCAGCGACCTTGCGAGGATTCAACAGGACACACTCACTCTGGTTTTGTCCTAAGTGTGCCAGCGAAAGGAGATCATTCTAGGGCAGCGCTTCCGGCGGGGTATATAGGAATCCCTTGGCGAAGCTGTGAGGAATCAACGATTGTGCGGCTCTTCAGGCGGTTTTTTCGACGGCGAGGGCGGGCTCGTCCGAGTGAACCGGGCGACGTGTCGCCGACCATAGGACGATCGCGGCCCCCACCAGGACCGAACCGGCGCTCGCCAGCTGTGCGTTGGACAAGCCCCACAATATCTTTGGGTTGCGTCGGATAAATTCAACCAGAAAGCGAGCTGTCCCGCTCAAAATCAGGTACTCGCCGAGGATCCAGCCGGCGGGTCGTGGCTTGTTGCCGCGCATCCACAGCCAGGCGCCTATCACGAATCCCGCACCCAGTTCATAGAGTGGAGTAGGATGCACCCGGACAAAGGTTGGCTCGATTCCCCGGGGAAAGCTCATGCCCCAGGGAAGATTTGTGGGAACACCATAGCAGCCGTCCCCGGAGAGAAAGCAGCCGATGCGACCAATGCCATAACCGACGGCGGCCGCGGGCGCCGCGAGGTCAAGCGTCCTCAGGGCGCCAATCCGGGCTCGCCAGCCCTGCAGAATCAGGGCGCTGATGCCAAATACCAGTCCGCCGAACCAGGCAAAGCCGGCGGTATCCCACAGCACGCGCCAGCCCTGCTCGTGAAATTCGGACGGGGTGTCCAGCACATGCCACACCTTGGCTCCCACAATGCCGGCAACGACTGTGATGGCTACCATGCCGACCGCGTCCGCCGTGATCTTCGCGCGGCGGAAGTTGCGATCCATGATGAAACCGGCCGTCACCGCGGCCAGCCACAACATTAACCCGAAAGTGGGAATACTGAGAGAACCAATGTGGATAAAGGGAAACATCTCTACATAAGTATAGACGGATCGCCGATCGAATCCGTTTCCGCGGGACGCCGCTCAGGGATAACGATTTTTCACAAAAGAGGCTTGCCCCATCGCCGGGCCGTCAGGTGATACTGTCCCCATGGCCACCATCACTTACCAGGGAATTGAGGTTCTATATACCCGCCAGCAGATAGCCGAGCGAGTGGCGGAAATGGGCGCCACAATCACGCGCGACCTGAACGGCGAAAAGCTGGTGATGGTGGGCGTTCTGAAGGGCGCCGCGATCTTTCTCTCCGACCTGGCACGGTCGGTCCAGGTCGACACGACGTTCGATTTCGTGGCCGTGTCGAGCTATGGAAAGGGCCAGCGCTCCTCGGGCGCCGTCAAGCTGATCAAGGATCTGGATGAACCGATCGAAGGCAAGAACGTCCTCATCGTTGAGGACATCCTCGACACCGGATTAACGCTCGCCTATCTGCGTAAAATCTTCCTTCAGCACCATCCGCGCACTCTTCGCATAGCCGCGCTGCTCGACAAGCCTTCGCGGCGGATCGAGAAGATTGACGCCGATTATGTCGGATTCTCCATTCCAAATTTATTTGTGATCGGCTATGGAATGGATTATGCGGAACGGTACCGTAACCTGCCCGACATTTGCCTGATGTCGCCAGACCACCCTGAGTGAGGGATACCGGAGGAGTTCGGATTATGGATGAACGAGAACTGCTGCAGGGCGCCTACCGGGATTTCAACGCCCGCCGCCTAGAAGCGGTTCTCGCCCGCATGCAGCCTGACGTCGTATGGCCGAATGGGATGGAGGGCGGCTACGTCTATGGGCATGAAGGCGTGCGCGATTATTGGACCCGCCAATGGGCGGTCCTCGACCCGCACGTCGAGCCGATGGAGATAAATCGCGACGAGAGCGGCAGATTTGTGGTCAAGGTGCACCAGGTGGTTCACGACCGCGAGGGAAAATTGTTGGTGGACCAGATCGTCCATCACGCCTATCAAATTCGCGATTCCCTCATCGAAAGAATGGACATCGAATAAAGTGGCGGCGATGGATAGGCGATCGCTCGAAACGTGGATTTTGCGGGTCCGATCTGGGAGACTTGCCAGTTTGTGAGTTCGTCTCCCAGGGTCTATACTCATCCCCCGGAGAACACGCATGAAGCCGCCGGCGAAGAGCGGCGCAAGAACCAGAAGGAGCATGACCATGGCAGCAGTTTCGCCCTTACAGGAAGAGATCGAATTTGACCACGGAACCTTTGATTCCGCGGCCTTTACTACCCAGACTCTAGCGAGCTGGCAAAACCTTGCCGGCATTATCGACCACACACTTTTGAAGCCGGATGCCACCCGCGAACAGGTCGAAAACCTCTGCGACGAGGCCCTCCGCTATCGCTTCGCATGCGCGATGGTGAATCCAATCTGGGTTCCGGCCGCGGTTTCGGTTCTGTCAGGAACCGGCATTCCGGTCGGCGTCGTGATCGGGTTCCCGCTGGGAGCGTCGCTGGTTTCAACGCTGCGCCATGAGGCCGAGGCGCTCACCCGGCTCGGGGCGCGGGAACTGGATATGGTGATTCCGATCGGCCAGCTCAAGAGCGGCAATCACCACGCGGTGGAGCACGCCATTCATGCCACGGCAAAGGTTGCGCATCATCATGGAGCGCTTCTGAAGGTAATCCTGGAGACCTGCCTGCTGACCGTGCAGGAAAAACTCCGGGGGGCGGAGATGGCGATCCAGGCCGGGGCCGACTTCCTGAAAACGTCGACCGGCTTTTCTTCCGGAGGGGCCACCACGGCCGACGTCGCCCTGCTGCGGGGCGTTGCCGGCGGTCGGTCCGGAGTCAAGGCATCGGGCGGAATCCGCACGCTGGCCGACGTGCGCGCCATGCTTGACGCGGGAGCCAATCGTATCGGGGCGTCCGCTGGAGTGGCGATTGTGCGGGAACTGGGAGCGGAATAAAGTCAGCTTCTAGCTTTAACTGCTAGCTTCTAGCTTTTCAGTGCCGGCGCGGTCTTCGTGAACGGGCGTCAGGTTCGATCATTCACCTGCAGGATTCCCTGGATCGGCTGAGGTCGGCAGTCGCACCTCGGGGCTAGTAGCTAGGAGTTAGAAGCTGTCTTTCGCTATCATTCCCTTCGACACCATGCCCGACCCTTCCCCGCCAGCAGAACCGGAGTACGAAGGCGACTATCGTCCCGCGCCGTCGGCGAATCCGCTCGCTCATCTCGATCCGGTGAATGTTCGGGTTGAGACGGCAGATCTGACCTACCTGGTGCAACTGGCCGACGCCCTCAACACCACGCTCGATCTACAAACCCTGCTGAATCGAACGTCGGAGCTGGTGCGTGCGATCATCAATTACCGCATCTTCGCCATTTTCCTGCTGAACGACCGCACCCATGAGCTTCGGATGCGTTTCCAGATCGGGCACACCAAGGAGGCGGAGCGGATGCGCTTCCCTCTCGGGAAAGGTGTTGTCGGCCAGGTTGCGCTCACCCGGGAGCCCATACTGCTGAACGACGTATCGAGTTCGCCGGTTTACATCGCAGCCAATCCTGAAGTCCGCTCGGAACTGGCGGTTCCGCTGATCGCTAAAAACCGCCTGATCGGGGTGATGGACCTGGAAAGCGAGAAAGCCGGATACTTTCGCCCCGAGCACCTTCACCTGCTCACCCTCACCGCATCGCGCATCGCGCAGGCCATTGAGAACGCGCGGCTCTATGCGCGCGTCTCCCGGCAGGCACAGACGCTGACGGTCCTGAACGAG
>DASXGD010000328.1:0-8375 GCA_036489245.1 Occallatibacter sp.
GATAGATTCGCTCCAGGAATTCCGTAGATCCTTCGGTTTCGGCGCATCCCAGGTTGCCGCAACTGCACAGCTTTCCGTCCAGGGCAATGGGCAAATGGCCGCCAATCATGCCTGCCAGCCCATGCTTGCTTTGGAGCAAGCGCCCGTTCAGCATCGCCGAGGCCCCGATTCCGCTGCCCAGCGTGATCATGACCGCATCTTCGGTGTTTTTGGCCGCGCCATAAGCCGATTCGCCCAGCAGCGCCAGTCGGGCGTCATTCTCCAGCAGGAAGGGCAACGCGAATTCGCGACCACACCATTCCTCCAGGTTGACGGCGGCCGCATCGTCGAACTTTTCGTTCGTGGCGATCACCCGCTTCTCACGAGCATTCACGATGCCACAGAAGCCCAACACAACCGCAGAACACGACTGGGGTTCGAGTCCCGCGATCTCCAGCGAACGGCGGAGCCCCCGGGCAATGACCGGGAGTTGTTCCTCAAGCGAAGCGTTGCCGCTGGCCGGCACTGTGGTTCGAGCCACGATGGAACCGCTGCGTACTACGGCGCAGCTCGCATGCGATCCGCCAAGGTCCACCGCGAGCGCGGTTACACCAGGCACGGATTGCCGTCCCGTTTGAGTAACCGCCTGCTGAAGCCGTGCGCGCGGACCCGTGCATAATCGTGCCCGGCATCGCTGGGCCAGCTGGCAACGAAGACCAGCGGCTCTGTCCCGGTGTTCGCCACGCGGTGCGCCACCCTGCCAGGAATGTAATGCACACTTCCTGGCGTCATCGATTGCAGCGATGCTTGCCCATTTTCACACATGAGTATGAGCCGGCCGGTACCCCTCAGCGTCGCGTAAAACTCGGCCCTGTCCGGTTCGGCATGGAAGTGCCCGTGGGTCATGAAGTATTCACTCCCCACGGTTCCAGACTGAATCTCGGTAGTTCCCCAGAACAGGCCTCCGAGTGTCCCGTCGGGAACCGGTCTCCAAAACTTCACGCGGTATACCTCTGTCTGAGGATCCATTCTCCGGCGCTCAGCTTCATCCAGGAAGAGCCCCGCAAGGTCGCCGATTCTCTTCGTCGAATACTCGACTGCTTCACCTGTCAGGTCGCCGGAACTCCAGTCGATCCATGTGGGTTGGGGTGGATTCAGAACGGTAGACACCATTCCATGGTAGGGAAGCGCAGTCCGGATTGCAATCCAAAAGAGCATAGGAATGATGATTTAAACCATAAACACGCATCATGGTGATCGTTTAGCGCCTCATGCGGTTGACGATTCACCTTGCTTGCATGTAAACCAGTGTCCATGGCAAGAGACCGGCAAACCATCGTCCCGGCTGGCCGGGCTCTGTCCCCCTACGTGTTGCTTGTTGCGGCAAGCACAGCGATTGCCGGCCTTCTGTTTGGATACGACACTGCGGTTATTAACGGGGCTCTTGTCTATTTGAAATCCGACTTCGACCTGGGATCTGTGGCCACGGAGCTCACCGCGGCCGTGTTGCTCTGGGGTTGCGCGATCGGCGCCGGAGCCGCTGGTTATATCAGCGATCGTTTCGGCCGCCGCGTTGTTCTTCTAACCTCGGGGATCCTCTTCTGCGCTTCGGCAATCGGCGCCGCGCTTGCAATCCAGCTATGGCAACTGCTGGCCGCGCGCGTGCTCGGCGGCCTGGCCATCGGCTGCGCTTCGCTGATTGCTCCTCTGTATCTGGCGGAGATCGCGCCGGCGCGAGTACGGGGGCGAATGGTCACGCTTTACCAATTGGCCATCGTCATCGGCATCCTGGTGGCGTTCATCAGCAACTATGCCCTGGCCGGCATCGCCGCAGGCAATTGGCGCTGGATGTTTGGCCTGGGGGCACTGCCCGCGGTTGCCCTGTGCGCCTCGTTACTGTGGATCCCGGAAAGCCCGCGCTGGCTGGTGCAGGTGAATCGCGATGAAGAGGCGCTCACCATCCTCCACCGCATCTCTCCCGGCACGCCCGTCGAATTGGAGCTCGCCACGATCCAGCGGACCATCTCCTCCGAGGCGTCCGCCTCTTATCGCGAATTACTCGGACGGGCGCTGCGCAAGCCGCTCGTGCTCACCATCATCCTGGCCATCATTCAACAGGTGACCGGCATTAATACGGTCATGTATTACGGGTCCATGATCTTCGGCGAACACGCCGGCGCCGGTGTTGGCCAAGCCATCGGTATGAATGTAGCCGTCGGCATCGTAAATCTGCTGTTCACGATTCTTGCCCTTGCGGCTGTCGATCGGATCGGCCGGCGCCCACTGCTACTCGGTTCCACCGCCGGGATGGCTGTCTGTCTCGCCGGATTCGCCGCCGCGCTCTTCTGGCTGCCCGGGCACAGCACATTGATGCTGCTCTGCATCCTCGGTTACGTGGCGTTTTTCGCCTTTGGGCTTGGCCCGGGGGTCTGGGTCTGCCTGGCCGAATTGTTCCCCAATCACATTCGCGGACGCGCCATGTCCGTAGCTACTGTCGTGCTCTGGCTTGCCGTCTCCCTGGTGACGGCAACGTTTCTCACGCTCATTAAGCGATTCTCTGCCCCCGCCGTCTTCCTGGGTTACGCGATCATCTGTGCAGCGTCCTTCGCCTATATCGCGCTTCGCCTGCCTGAAACCAAGAACAGGACCCTTGAGGAAATTGAATCCATCTGGTCGAGCCGTTCCCATCCCGCCGACTGAGGCTGCCCTCTCAGGACCCAGCCCATATTCTCGCCCCTTCCCTAAAGGATCTGAATGCTGGAGCTTGATCGAATTACATGATAAAGATCATCATGTTGCTCGTTTTACATGCATAGTCATTGCCATAATGCGCGGATGAGGAATATATTGGACAGGCATTTGAATCCTTCGCAAATGTAAGCACCAAGGCAAGCCGGAGGTGCACGACCGTGACTTTTTCCCCTTGAGGTTTCGAAGAGGAGGTCGTTTCATGCGCTTGCGTGTGCTTTCCGAGGCCGGACTGCATCCAAAATCAGTTTTCATCATCCTGGGCGCCATGTTGCTTTGCTTTGCCAGGCCGGCAAAGCTCATGGCACAGATAACCACCGCCGATATCGTAGGAACCGTCACAGATCCCAGCGGCGCGGCCGTGCCCAACGGGACCGCTACCGCAACCAACGTAGCCACCGGTCGGGCGCAAACGGCCAATGTCGGCAACGACGGAGCCTTCACATTCACGCTGCTGCAGGTGGGCACCTATAAGGTCACTGTCCAGGCGCAGGGGTTCAAGAGTTACGCCACGCAAGTAACCCTGGCAGCTGGCGACCGCGCCCGCATCAACGCGCAACTCTCTGTCGGACAGGCGGAACAGACCGTCACTGTCGAAGCGACGACGCCCGCTCTTCAGACCGATGAATCGACTATAGGAACGCTCATCACCAGCCAGGCGACACAGGACCTGCCTCTGAACGGCCGCAATGTGACCAGTCTCGTTACGCTGGCGGCGGGCGTTACCGGCGGCCTGGGCAATGCCATGAATAGCGGCACGCGGCCCGATGATCGGCGCCAGAGTTCCAGCTTTGCCGCCAACGGCCAGAGCGACGAGATCAACAACAACATGGTCGACGGCATGGACAACAACGAGCGCTTCATCGGAAGCGTCGGTGTGCGGCCGTCGATCGACGCTGTCGAGCAGGTGAAGGTGCTCACCAATCTCTACACGGCGGAGATTTCCCGCACCGGCGGCGGCGTTGTCGACCTCATCACCAAGTCGGGCGGAAACCGGTTCCACGGGACGCTCTACGAATTCCTGCGCAACGATAAATTTGACGCGCGCGACTACTTCGCGACAACGGGCCCCAAGCCGGAATTGCGGCAAAACCAGTTCGGCGGGAGCTTGGGCGGGCCCATCTGGCGGCAGAAGACATTTTTCTTTTTCGATTACGAGGGCTTTCGCGTGGTCAAGGGCGTAACCCAGACCTCCACCGTTCCCTCCGCCTATGAAGAAGCCAATCCCGGAGACTTCTCCGACCTCGGACCGGGATGTGTGAACCTGACCGCAACTCCCGGCTGGACGCCCGACCCAATCGGCTTGAACTATTTCAAGCTGTACCCGGCGCCGAATAACCCGGTCACCCCCAAGGGCGACTGTTCCGCGCCCGGCAACAACTTTACTTACACCGCCGGCCAGACGCAGTACACCACCACCTACGATGGCAAGGTGGATCATCACTTCTCGGCGCGGGACTCGATGTTCGGGCGCTACACCTATAACGATGCGAACGTCTTCATTCCGGCTCCCCTGCCCATCACCACCGTGGCCGGGGTAACGGTGAATCCCGGCGCGGGGCCCTATGGGGCGAACTTCGCCGGCCCGGCGAACGATCAAGAGCAGAGTGCATCTCTGGGCTACACCCGCGTGCTCTCGAACAACCTCATCCTGGAACTGAGGGCCCAGTACATGCGCCTCAACAACCAGTCCAGCCCGGTGAACGTTGGAAAGGATATCGCCACCTCATTCGGTTTCCCGGGGAGTTCCAGTCCCTACGCCGTGAACCTGCCGGGCGATATAGTCAGCTCGGGATTGCCGAACATCTCTTCCAGCATCCAGGGGTACGCGCCCCTTGGCGATGCAGACTACGTTCCCTTGCTCGATCAGAACAACACCTTCCAGTACCTGGGCTCGCTCTCGTGGGTGAAGGGCAGACACACCATCAAAATGGGCGCCGGTGTAATCCGCCGCCAGGTGTCGGAAGGCCAAAGCTCGCATCCGCGCGGCAATGCCTACATCAGCGGGAACGATCCAGCGCTTCCCGGCGCCGGCAACGACCTTGCTGTCCTGCTGAACGGCCTTACCACCTCCGTCAGTCGCGGTTACACGGTCGACTCGCCCCGCTTCCGGTCCTGGGAACCCTCCGCCTATTTCCAGGATGACTGGCGCGTGCGCCCCAACCTCACTCTGAATCTCGGCGTCCGCTACGACGTGTATACGCCCTTCACGGCCACCAACAACGCGTTCACTAATTTCAACTTCGACCTGGGCCTGTTGTACGGTCCCGGTTTGCCCGGAGTGCAGCACTCCAATCCGACGGGCGGCATAGAAACCGACTACGGCGATTTCGCGCCTCGCCTCGGTTTCGCGTACACCATCGGGCCCGGCACAGTGATTCGCGGCGGGTATGGCATCACCTTCTTCCCGGGGAATGCCACTTCCGGCTCATTCATGAAGAACGCGCCCTACAGTTTCAACTTCAGTTGCGGGGACACGGCTGCGCCCATCAATTCGCAAGTCGGATGCACCTCGCCGCTGGCCGGCACCAACGGTTCGTGGTCCCTGGATGGCGGCTTGCCCGTCCCCACGACCAATTTGACTTTGGCCACCGATCCATCCACGTATGCCGGGCAGGGAGCCTTCAACGTCACCGACTTCCATTTCAAGAGCTCGTTTCTGCATCAGTACAGCCTGAATGTCGAGAAGGACTTCAAGGGCAACGTAGCCACGATTGCTTACGTGGGCAATCTCGGAGAACGGCTTGTGCTCAACGCCGTGAACGTGAACCAGCAGCCTTATGCGGGCGCGCCGTACCCCTATCCAAATCTGCCTGGCGTCTCGTTGGCCGAGCGCCGCAGCATCCTGAACTCCAACTACAGCGCATTCCAGGCATCGGTCGAGCGGCGACTCAAGAGCGGCCTTGCGTTCGACGTGAATTACACCTGGTCTCACAACCTGACCAACGCGCAGGTGATCGACGAAGGGCAGCCCGTCGGGAACTGTGTGGGGTCCTGCCACGTCGATAACGGCAGCGGTCAGGCGGTCACGTACAACAGTTTCTACCAATACGACTATGGCAACGCCGACCTCGACACGCGTCATCGCGTTGCCCTCACCATGACCTACGATTTGCCGTTCGGGCGAAATCTGCAGGGGCCTGCCGCCCTGGTCGCCAAAGGCTGGTCGGTGAATTCCATTTACTATGCGCAGACCGGCAATCCACTAACGGTCCAGAGCGCCGTCAACAACAGCGGCCTTCCGATTTCGGAAAGACCCAACGAGGTCAAGTCCTCTTCCCCCGGATTCCACAAGAGCATTCAGCAATGGTACGACGTGACGCGCTTCCGGCTGCCCGGTCAGGGCCTGCTGGGCAACGAACAGCGGAATGCCGTCTTCGGGCCCGGAACGCAGGCCCTTGGTTTCTCGCTATTCAAGGAGTTCCCGGTGTACGAATCGGCGCACCTGCAGTTCCGCTGCGAGGCCTTCAATCTGCTGAACACGCCGACATTCAACAACCCGAATGGGACCGTAAACTACGATGCCAACGGAGTTGGAACCACCGGCAATGGATCGGCCACCATCAGCAGCACGACCGCGGCCTCGTCGCCGCGACAGATTCAGCTCGCATTGAAATTCATTTTTTGAGGGGCTATGAAGATCTGCGCGCTTTTGGCTCGAGCGCTCCAGTTTGGATCGATTCTTCTCGGGGCAGCGATTCTCTGCTCGATCGCGGCCGCTCAGTCTCCCGGTGGTCAGGACAAAGAGGCGCCGCCGAGGGATGCAACTGCGGATCAGCGTCCCTGGATGAACCCCTCCCTCTCTCCGGAAAGACGCGCCGATCTGCTCATCCGCGCCATGACCCTGGATGAAAAGATCCTCATGATGCACGGCGCACAGCGGAAAAAAGGGGCGCCTCCCGAGCCCAATGCCGAGCCCACGCCCAAAGGGTACGTGGGTTATGTCCCGCCCATTCTGCGGCTCGGCATTCCCGCCCTCAGGCTGGCCGACGGCCGCGCCGGCGTGGGCAACGATGCGCGGGACGTCACCCTGCTGCCCGCGCCCATTGCGGCCGCCTCCAGTTGGGACCTCGACTTGATGGAGCAGTTCGGCAAAGTACTGGGCGAGGAGCAGTGGAAGAAGGGAACCAACGTTGCGCTCGGTCCTTCCATCGATGTGCTGCGCGTTCCAGAGTGGGGCCGCAGCTTCGAAAGCTATGGCGAAGATCCCTATCTCAACGGGCGCATGGCAGTGGCCGAGATCCATGGCATCCAGAGTCAGGGACCCATTGCCGATGCCAACATGTATCTCACCATGAACCAGGAGAGCGACCGCTTCAAGGAAGATTCGGTGGTCGACGAACGAACCATGCACGAAATCTACCTGCCCCCGTTCACTGCCGCTCTCAAAGAGGGCCACGTGGGCACCGTCATGTGCGCCTACGTCAAAACCAACGGGATCTACTCCTGCGAGAACGCCGAGCTACTCAACCAGATGCTCAGAAAAGAATTGCACTTCGATGGTTGGGTGATGAGCGATTGGGGCGCAACCCATTCCACCAGGGACTCCGCGAAAAACGGCCTCGATCAGCAGATGCCCGACGATGAGTTCTATGGCGCCGCGCTGAAGAACGCCGTCCAGCAGGGACAAGTCAGCCAAGGCGACATCGACGAGCACCTGCGCCACATCCTTGTTCCCATGTTTCGTTTTGGACTGTTCGAAAAACCGCAGACCCCGAGCTGGGGTGTGAACGTGCGCAGCCCCGAACACGATGCCTTCTCGCGCCGCGTCGCCGAAGAGGGCACCGTTCTCCTCAAAAACAAGGAAGGCGTGCTCCCCCTCGCCGCGCAAGAGTCCATTGCGGTGATCGGCGAAGCGGGCGGCGAGAAGCCCAAGGCGGAAGGCGGAGGTAGTTCAGGCGTCATTGCGCCCTACATCGTCAGCCCCGAGGATGGAATCCGCAAACGCCTCGGCTCGGGCGCAAATGTGACGTATGCCAAAGGAAACGATCTGGCCGAGGTGGCCAGGATCGCCGGCGCAGCCCATACCGCCATCGTGTTCGTTCATACCGATGAGACCGAGGGCAGCGATCGCCCCGATCTCCATCTGCCCGGCGAGCAGGATCATCTGATTGAAGCCGTCGCCGGCGCCAATCCGCGCACCATCGTGGTTCTTGACACCGGCGGCGCTGTGCTGATGCCGTGGATCGACCGCGTGGCAGGCGTCATTGAGGCGTGGTACCCGGGCCAGGAGGATGGCAATGCCATTGCCGCCGTTTTGTTCGGCGATGTGAATCCAGGGGCGAAACTCCCCTTGAGCATTCCCCGCTCTGCGACCGAAATCCCCACCGCGCAGAATGATCAGTGGCCAGGCGTCAACGGGAAATCCACCTACATCGAAAAGCTCAACGTGGGCTATCGCTGGTACGACAGCACCCACACCCAGCCGCTTTTCCCCTTCGGATTCGGGCTTTCCTACACCACCTTTCAATTGAGCCACCTGGTTGTCGAGCCCGCGGAGGCATCCGCTTCGGATCTGGCGCATTCGCCGGTTCGGGTCAAGGTCGATGTCAAGAACACCGGTCAGCGAGCAGGCGCCGAAGTGGTCCAGGTGTATGTTACGCACCCGCGGGCAAACGGCGAACCTCCCCATCAACTTCGCGCGTTTG
>DASXGD010000122.1:0-6360 GCA_036489245.1 Occallatibacter sp.
GGCTTCGCGGTCGTAGCCGCTGACGTAAAGCTGCTCGCTCCCATGCAGGCGGCAATAGACAAAGTCGGCGGTGATGTCCATTAGCAGCGGCCACTCGACGGTGTCTGCCACCACCAGTCCGATGGCGTGCCGGCGCAAAAGTGCGATGACTTCCTCGGAGACAAAGCTGTCATTTCGGATTTCAATTGCGTGGCGCAGAGGCCGGTCGTCGAGGACCCGGAACCAGGTTCGGCCATCGAGGCGCTGGTCGTGACGGCGGGCCAGCTTCGCGGCCTGCTTGTGGCTTCGCGGCAGGAGCTTGAAGAAGTTCTCGAGCCGCTCGGCGTCCCATTTGAAGTTGGCCGGGAACTGCCACAGGATCGGGCCGAGTTTGTTCTTCAGGCGGAGAAGGCCCTGGGCAAAGAAGTTGGCCAGCGGAACCTCCACCTGCAGGAGCCGGCGCATGTGGGTGATGAAGCGCGGTCCTTTGACGGAGAAGACAAAATTCTCGGGGGTTTCTGCGTACCAGGTTTGGAAACTCTGGGGACGTTGCAAAGAGTAAAAGGAGCCGTTGAGTTCAATGGAGGTGAAGCGGCGGGATGCGAACTCGAGCTCCCGGCGCTGGGCAAGATCGGCGGGATAGAAGGAGCCTCGCCAGCCTTTGTACCGCCAGCCGGAGATGCCGATGCGGATGTCGCGTGAGGGGCCCATCTGCAGTCTAGGATGCCTGAGCAGCGCTGGCGGGGGAAGGGGCTTCGCTGATGAGGCTGTACTTTCGCGTGCCCGGCACTGGCGCGCACGCGGGGATTGGTCTCCCACCCTAACGGCAAAAGACGCCGTTAGGATGGGGCACCCCAGCACTCCAACACTCCAGTACCTCAGCACGCCAGCACGCCAGCACTCCAGATCAGCGGCTGGACCGCTGTCACCCAGGGCCGTTACGGCCGCAAACCGCCCTTTTTGAAAATCGTGCATCACAGGGGGTGGACGACGCTACCGATCAATTTCTAAATGGGGGGAAAAGCATGCTGGCTGTAGTGACGGGAGCATCGAGCGGAATTGGATATGAGCTGGCAGCCGAGCTGGCCAAGAGGGGTTATGACCTGGTGGTGGCGTCAGCCGGGGAGCGGCTTGGGCCGGCGGCGGAGCATTTCAGGAGTTTCGGTCATCGCGTAACCGAAGCCAGTGTCGACCTGGCCAGGGGCGAGGGCGTGGAGGAACTCTGGCACCAGGTCGAGGCTTTGGGTGAACCGCTGGAAGTGGCATGCATCAATGCCGGGGTTGGCGTGGGCGGACTCTTCCGCCAATCGGATCTGGACGCGGAACTGAACATGGTGAGCCTGAACTGCGCCAGCACCGTACACCTGGCCAAGTACGTGGTTCGCCAGATGGAGGCACGGAGGGCGGGGAGGATCCTGTTTACGTCTTCGATTGCCGGAGAAATGGTGGCGCCACGAGAAGCGGTGTATGCGGCCACCAAGGCGTTTGTGCTGTCGTTTGCGCACAGCCTGCGCTACGAGTTGAAGGACACGGGGGTGACCGTGACAGCGCTGCAGCCCGGTCCAACCGATACCGACTTCTTTCATCGCGCAGGGATGGACGACACGAAGGTGGGCCGCGACGGGAAAAAGGAAGGGGATCCGGGCGATGTGGCGCGACAAGGGATCGATGCGCTGTTCGACGGCAAGGATCATGTGTATGCGGGCTCGCTGAAGACCAAGATCGAAGGCAAACTGGCCAACGCCGTACCGGGAACGATGAAGGGTGCGATGCACGAGAAGATGGCACGGCCGGTGCGCGAGAAGTGAAGATAAAGCCGGCGACCGTGCTCCTCGGGGTGACAAACAGAAGTTTTGGGACCAGGGGCTTTGGGAACAAGGGAAGAGGAGAAGAACATGGCGGATGCACTGAAGGAATCTCCGAAATCTGCGACCCCGCCGAGCGAGAGAAGCGCGGGGGTGATATTGAACGGGCGCTACCTGGCGCCATCCAAGGATGGAGACGGCAAGATATGGGCGCGGGCCACGGCGCTGGTGCAGGCGAGTTCTCACAAGCTGTATGCGCTTTGGCGGGATATTGAATCGGCCCCGAAGTGGCAGGAGATGATCATGGACGTGATCCAGACCGGCCCAAAGACGTCGCACTGGGTAATGAAAGCAGGCGACGAGAGGATTGAATGGGATTCCGAGATTCTGGCTGACGAACCGGGACGGCGCATTGCATGGCGGTCAGTTGCCGGCAATTCGAATCATGCGGGCGAAGTGGCCTTTGAACCCGGCCCGGGGGGACGCGGAACCATCGTGATCCTGCTGCAGGAGTTTCGACAGAGCAAGGTAAAGACGGCGGCGGAAACGATTTTCAGCCGCAATCCAAAGCAGGCCGCGGTTGAGAATCTGCGCCATTTCAAAGCGTTTGCGGAGACCGGAGAGATCCGGCGCACGGAAGGGCAACCGCATGGAATGCGAGGGGCTTCGGGCACCCTGAAGGCTTCAGCGTACGGGGAGAATATCGGCGTGGCGTTCGGGGAGCGGAAGGCGAGTTGATCTCCCGGAGGGAACGGCTCGATCGATCTCGGGGCGAGCTGAGCAAAGACAAATTTCGGGACACCCCAGGCTATTTATCTGAAGAAATCCCGAAAGAACATGCCGAAATGCGGGCCGGTCAGGCGGCGCGACGGAAGGGGCGCTTTCCCGAAGCACGCGCGGCAGGCACAGCCCGACCCCGATTGGCGTGCCAGAATGCGGCGATATCGCGCACGGTTTGTTCGAGGGTGCGGCGCGGAATCCATCCGGTCTGGTTGGAAAATCGCGAATTGTCGGAGATGTACAAGAGCTGATCGCCGGGGCGCGCCGGTTCAGAGGTGAATTGAACGGGAACGTGGCAGGTTTCTTCGATCAAGCGCAGCATCTCTTTCACGGCGATCGACCTGTGCAGACCGCCGCCAATGTTGAAAGCCTTGCTGGTGGTGACTCCAATGTAAGCGCGGGCGGCATTTACGGCGCTTACCAGGTCGGCCACGTGGAGCACATCGCGGACTTGCAAGCCGTCTCCATAAATGGTGACGGGCCGGCCGGAAAGAGCTGAGTAAACAAAGTGGGCTACCCATCCCTGGCCCTGGTTGCCAAACTGCCCGGGGCCTGCGATACACCCTAGCCGGAAAACGACCGCAGGCAGATCGTACCGACGCGCATACTCGCGGACGTACTTGTCGGCGGCGCTCCTGGTGCAGGCGTAGGGACAGTGCAAGTCGACCCGCGTGGTTTCAGAGACACCTCGAAAGGCAGGATCGGCAGGCCGTAAACGGGTCGGGTCGTGGCGGATCGGGATGGAGTCGAGCGCGCCGTAGACCTTGCCCGTGGAGGCGAAGAGGACCATCGGCCTGCGCCCGGAACGATGGGCGGCTTCAAGAACATTCGCAGTTCCGGTGACGTTGACATCGAAGTCCAGCCGGGGCTGGGTGAGCAGTTCGGGGCCCTCGGATGGCGCGGCAAAATGATAGATCTCATCCGCGGTCCGAGCGGCCTGATGCAGGCGCGAGGCGTCGCGGACATCTCCGCAGACGAAGCGCAAGCGGCGCGAATCATCCAGGGTCTTGAGCCACGCCAGATTGAGCGCGACGCCGGGACGGGAAAGATTGTCGTACAGCGTAATCAGGGAGTCGGTATTGGCAAGCAGATATGCGGCAAGGTTGGTGCCGATGAAGCCCGCGCCGCCCGTGATCAGGACATGAAGGGAATGCCTGTCTGGTGTCTGTCGCATCTCGTTCTCTCCGTGATTGGTCTATTGGTACGAATCCCCCGGGCTACCGCCTTCTGCTCTTGGATGCTGCTTGTGGCATGTGTGAACGTTGCCCGGTGAGGCCGGATGAACTTGATTGGATCGGGCCTTGGGTCAGGGCGCGGAGAGAGGAGAGAGCCCTGGGCCCCACCCGGTTATCGCCGAACCGTTAGAATTCACTTAAGGAGTTTCGCACGATCAAAATGAAATCATCCAGTCATCCCGTCGATCGACTTCCTGGCAGCAAAGTTTTGACCACGAACAAGCACCTGATTCGCTGGGTGGAGAAGATGGTGGAGTTGTGCCGTCCGGATTCGATTCACTGGGTGGACGGCTCCCAGGCTGAATACGATTTTTTGTGCGATCGGCTGGTGAAGACGGGCACATTTACGCGCCTGGACGGCGAACGCTGGCCCGGATGCTTCTACGCGCGGTCGGCGCCCAATGACGTGGCGCGCGTGGAGGATCGCACATTTATCTGCTCGCTTTCGAAAGACGCCGCCGGTCCGACGAACAACTGGGAAGACCCGTACGTGATGCGCCGCACTTTGAAAGGGCTGTTTCGCGGCGCGATGCGGGGGCGCACGATGTATGTGCTTCCGTTCAGCATGGGCCCGGTGGGCTCGGCGATGGCGGGTATCGGCGTGCAACTCACCGATTCCCCTTATGTGGTGGCGAGCATGCGCATCATGGCGCGAATCGGGGCGCCGGTGTTTGCCGAGATCGACAGGGACGAGAAGCGCGTGGTGCCATGCATGCATTCGGTGGGTATGCCACTCAAGGACGGCGAGGCCGATGTGCCCTGGCCATGCAACGAGACCAAGTACATTGTGCACTTTCCGGAAACGCGCGAAATCTGGTCGTACGGATCGGGCTATGGCGGCAATGCCCTGCTGAGCAAGAAGTGTTTCGCGCTGCGCATCGCGTCGAACATTGCGCGCGACGAAGGATGGATGGCGGAACACATGCTTATCCTGGGCGTGGAGAATCCGGAGGGCGAAAAGACGTATGTGGCGGCGGCTTTTCCCTCGGCCTGCGGGAAAACGAATTTTGCCATGATGATCCCGCCCAAGGCCATGCGGGGCTGGAAAGTGACCACGGTGGGCGACGATATCGCGTGGATTCGCCCGGATGCCCGGGGTGAGTTGCGCGGGATCAACCCGGAGGCCGGATTCTTCGGAGTCGCGCCGGGGACCAGCGTCAAGACCAATCCCACGGCCATGGCGATGCTTTCGCGCAACACCATCTTCACCAACGTGGCGCTGACGCCGGGCGGAGGCGTGTGGTGGGAGGGCATGACGGACGAGCCGCCGGCGGAATGCCTTGACTGGCGGGGAGAACGGTGGACACCGGCAATCGGAAAGGAGACCGGACGCACGGCGGCCCATCCCAACGGCCGCTTTACGGTGCCGGCATCGCAGTGCCCGACGATCGATCCCAACTGGGAGTCGCCGGAAGGAGTACCGATCAGTGCCTTCATTTTCGGGGGACGGCGGTCAGCGACACTACCACTGGTGTACCAGGCGTTCAATTGGAGCAATGCAGTCTATGTCGGTGCGACGATGGGCTCGGAGACCACCGCCGCTCAATCAGGGGCGGTGGGAAAGGTGCGGCGGGACCCCATGGCGATGCTGCCTTTCTGCGGGTATCACATGGGCGACTACATCCGGCACTGGATCAAGATGCAACGCGGCCTGGAGGTTACGCCGCGGGTGTTTCACGTGAACTGGTTTCGCAAGGACCGCGAGGGGAAGTTTCTGTGGCCGGGATTCAGCCAGAACATGCGCGTGCTGCGATGGATCGTTGATCGGGTGCAAGGACGCACGCATGGCCGCGAGACGCCGATCGGATGGGTTCCGCGCTACGACGACATCGATTGGTCGGGGCTGGAGTTTCCGCGCCCGGCTTTCGATGAGCTGATGGAAGTGGATCGCGCCGCGTGGCGCGAGGAAGTGATTGCGCATGAAGGACTTTTCATTGATCTGCACGATCACCTTCCGCCGGAAATGATTTATGAGCGCGAGCTGTTGATTTGCCGGCTGTAGGAAAGAAGCTCTTAGCTTGGGCCCTGGTCTGTGAAATCATCACGCGGCTCGGTGGGTTGGGAGATGGCGGTTTTCGCCGTATCTGCTCCGCTCGCGGAAATTTCGCGCTCTCTCATTAATTTTCGGTTATTCTAAAAGGTTCCGCACCCTCTCTACACGGTGCGCGAGCACAGTTCCAGCTTGCGCAAACCGGTCAGGTAAGTCTCGGCCATTCAGCCCGGGAACTGCGGCACAGGCTGTACCCATCCGGCGATTACTCGCCGTTGACCTTACTCGAACGAAGGAATGCCATGCAAGGATCAGACAGACGTCTACGTGTCCCTGGACGGCAGGGACTTTACCATCCGCAACACGAGCATGACGCGTGCGGCATGGGGCTGGTGGCCAGCATCCGCGGAGAAAGAACGCACGCGATCATCCGCCAGGGCCTCGAGGTTCTGCTGAACCTGGCGCACCGGGGAGCGGCCGGTTGCGATCCGGAGACGGGCGATGGCGCGGGAATCCTTATCCAGATTCCGCACGTGTTTTTTGCGCGTGAATGCGGCGAGCTGGGGATGCA
>DASXGD010000345.1:0-2886 GCA_036489245.1 Occallatibacter sp.
AGTGATCAGCGGGGTCTTGTAATTGTCGTCCATCGCCCAGCCGACAATTTTGCGGGTCGCGCAATCGATGACGGTTGCCAGGTAAAGCCAGCCTTGCCAGGTCGGGATATAGGTGATGTCACCGACCATTTTATCGCCCGGCTTTGCGGCGGTGAAGTCTCGGTTCACCAGGTCCGGGATCGGCCCGGCCTCGCCCGGGGTGGTCAGGCAGCGGCGGCGCGGCTTCGGCTGGCAGGGCTCCAGGCCCAGCTCGCGCATCAGCTGGCGGACCAGCTCGTCGCTGGCCTGCTCGCCGCCGCGCACCAGCACCGCGTGGATGCGCCGGTACCCGTATTCGGCGTTGTTCGCATCGAACAGCGCCTTTATCTTTATCTTCAGCAACTCCCTTCTTTTCGCGGTCGCCGATTGCGGGCGGGACCGCCAGTCGTAATATCCCGACCTTGATACTTCCAGCCAACCGCACATCTGCGTGACGGTAGGAGCGCATGCCGTATCCCCGGCACGGGCGGCGTACTCCGCATCGACGAACTCGTACCGCGAGATTACCGAAGCTCCGCCGCGAAGTACGCCGCGGCTTTTGAAAGGAACTCGACCTTCATCTTGAGCTCACGGTTCTCCCCGCTCGAGCTCGCGCAGCCGGGCACGCTCCGAGACCGGCAGCGCCGGCTCATCATCCGCGTGCATCTCCCGGTATTCTTTCAGTCGGGTCGCCGGGGGCATTTCAGCTCCCGGCTCCCACGGATCGGAGCGTGAACCTCTCGGTTCACTCCGCTCTTCTCATCTAAGCCACTGGAAAGTGCCCGTCCATTGCCAGTGCGCGAACATGGGCCGGTTCCTGGCAAGCAGGTCATCCCACCATCGTTTCGCGCGCTTGAACGGGGCCAGCCGCCGGTATTTCTTCCGCGCCCAGCGCACCAGGTAGCCGTTGATGCGCTTGAGGAGGAGATGCAACGCGGCCGGGGTGAACCGGCCGTAATAGGTCATCCAGCCTCGCACGACCGGGTTGATCCAGTCCGCGAGTTCCTGGAGGCTGTGCCGGGTATGGGTGTGGATCCGCCAGCTGCGCACCTCGCCGCTGATCTTCTTCAGCGCCTCCAGGCTGATTGCGGGCGTGAACGCCGTGAACATCGGGCCGCTCTTGCTGCTGCGCACGCTGCGGGCACGGAACTCATATCCCAGGAACGTAAACGACACATGCTCATACGAGCCTGGCCGGTTGTCGTCCTTGCAGAACACGATCTTGGTCTTGTCCGGGTGAAGCCGGAGCCCGACCTGTTCCATCCGCACCGCGAGCGCGTCCCGCACCTGGAGGGCCTGCCGCTCGGTCACGCAGTGCACCACCGCGTCGTCCGCATACCGCTCGAATTCCACGGCCGGGAACTCGCGTTCCAGCCAGGAGTCGAACGCGTAATGCATGAACAGGTTAGCCAGCACGGGTGACACCGCTGACCCTTGCGGGGTCCCGCGGTCCCGTGCCTGAATGGTGCCATCGGGCAGTGCCAGCGGCGCTTTCAGCCACCGCTTCACATACAGCACTACCCACCGCTGCCCGGGCGTGGTGTTGGCCTCGACCGCCCTGACCATCAGGTCATGATCAACGGAATCAAAGAATTTCTGGACATCAAGATCTAGCACCCAGCTTTTCTTCTGGCACCGCAGGCGGCATTTTGCGACCGCGTCCAGCGCACTGCGCCGGGGCCGGTACCCATAGGAATCATCATGGAAGATCGATTCCGTGCGGGCTTCCAGCGCCAGCGCCGCTACCGTCTGCGCCACGCGATCTGCCACCGTTGGCACCCCGAGGATTCGCACCCCGCCGCCATGCGGCTTGGGGATTTCCACCGCGCGCACCGGGGGCGGGAAGTACGTCCCTGACGACATCCGGTTCCAGATCTTATAGAGATTATCCCTCAGACCGGACTCGAATTCCTCCAGCGACTGCCTGTCCACTCCCGGCGCACCCTTATTCGCCTTGACCCGCCTATACGCCTCCCACACCAGCTGCTTCGGTATCACAAACGGCTTTTCCTGTGACCTTGACCTGCTCACGCGTCTCCTCCCAGGCCATGCAGCCCGGTTGCCCATGCGAACAAATCTCAGATGAGCCGGCCCCTTCGCTCCGCTCCCATTACAGGAGCTTCAGCACTACTACGAGCCGGTCCGCCGGCAGATGCCGCGACGGTACTCAGCGCCTCCAGTTTCCGCTGTCCAGCGCGCTCCCTCTCGCACCCGGCACCCGCCGGGCACAGTATCGGCACCCGCCTTCCCGCGTTCCATGCGAAAGCCGCAGACCGGGCTCGCGCCGCCTTCATGCCGGGCACCGCCTGGCCAGTAAACGGGTATCCGCCAGGCTTATCCCGGAGCTACTGGGATGCCCCGGTTCCGATGCCATCTACCTGGTCTCGACACTTCATCAGCGGTTCGCTCACGCTCGCCTTCCCGGTCCCCGCCTGACCCGTAACCCGGGCCTTTTCCTCATCGCTCACCACGACGGTCTTCAGCCAACGCAGCATGAGGCGGCTTGACGCCTCCCCCCGCAGGGCGACGCCAGGGAGCCAGCAATTCCCCATCTTCCGCACAGCACCGCGAATAAGTCGCCTATTACTTCAAGCGACCTCCTCGCGTTCGCGGCACACCCCAGAACCCGAGCGTCGTCTCATTCACGTTCAGCTCGCGGGCCACATGTGCAATAGGTCGGGAAGTTTCCACCACCATCTTGGCGGCTTCCTCCTTGAACTCAGGAGAAAACTTCCTCCGATTTCCGGCCACTTGATCCCGTTCCTTTCCAGATGAGAATCCTAATGGATCCCCGTCCGGAAGGTCCGGGGCACCTCACCTGGTGCGGGCGGGGCCGTGGGGACTGTAATCTCAAAGGTGTAACTCCCG
>DASXGD010000362.1:0-23562 GCA_036489245.1 Occallatibacter sp.
CCAATTCCTGGTTCTTTCCGTTCAATTTCCGCTGGGGCGCGCGTGAAGGTGACGGGCATTCGGGGCCTCTGTGCCTGTAGAGAGAGATTACTCCCACCCTCGTTTGGACGCACGAGGAAATGTCAAAGATGGCCGATTTACGCACAGAGAAGTTGATCTGGCGCAAAAAAGTCGCTAATCCAGAAGGGAGATCCCCCGGCTTTGCCGGGGTGGCAGTAGAAACTTTGAGAATTCCGGGAGTGTGCTCTTCCTCGAATTGCCTGTGCTGCGGCAGTGAAGAGAGCAGTACGAGGCTTTTGCCTTTGTTCTTGCTTTTGCTTCGGACGGTTGCGAAAAGGCCCCTTTGAGGGGCCAGCAACCGTAAAGCCACCGGCTCTGCCGGTGGATAGTTACTGGTCGCTCGGGATGCTCTTTCCTGCGGCCATACGGGAAGAGATTACGGTGTCGACGAAGAGCAGATGCACGCGGCGGTCATGAGACAGTTCAGGATGAAACGTTGCGGCAAGGAGGTGTCCCTGGCGCACCAGAACGGGGAATTCTTCGCGGCGGGCCAAGACATCGACGTCCGGCCCGGTAGCGGTGATGCGGGGGGCACGAATAAAAACCATCTCCAGGGGGCCACCGGGCAGCGTCGTCGGTTCGGTCAGGATTGTGGAGTCGATCTGGCGGCCATAGGCGTTGCGCTCGACAGTCGCATCGAGGAGCCCGAGGCTGCGCTGTGCCGGATGGCGCACTTCACGGGCAAGCAGGATGGCGCCGGCGCACGTGCCAAAGACGGGGCGCGTGGCGGCAAAGTCTTTGATGGACTCGAAGAGGTTGCGACGCTCCAGGAATTTGAGGATGGTGGTGGATTCGCCGCCGGGCAGAATGAGCCCGTCGATGAGTCCATCCGGGGACTGGCCGCCCGGGCTGAGGTCCTCGGGAGACTTTACGAGTGACGGAACGGCCCCCGATTCGATGAGGGCTTCGGCGTGCGCGGCATAGTCACCCTGGATGGCGAGGACGCCGATGCGGGGGCGCAATCGTTCTCTATCCAATTCCGGTCCCCTGATTGCCGCTACCAGCCTCGCGTCTGCAGGAGTTGTGACTCCTCGATCGCCGCCGCTGCCAGACCCTTCATGGTTCCTGTCATCTGTTCACTGACTTCGGCGAGAATCTTGGGCTCGTTGAAGTGGGTGGTGGCAATGACGATGGCCTTGGCGCGGGACACTGCTTCTTCCCGTTCCTTCGGGTCGTTTTCGACATCGAGGGGAGTGGCTCGCTCCTTCATGAAGATACCGGAGCCGACGAAGATGGCTTCGGCGCCAAGCTGCATCATCAGCGCTGCATCCGCGGGAGTGGCAATGCCGCCGGCGGAAAAGTTGGGTACCGGGAGCTTGCCGGTTTGAGCGACCATGCGGATCAGTTCATAGGGCGCCTGATGCTCCTTGGCGGCCGCATACAATTCCTGTTCGGTAAGAACGGTAAGGGCCTTCATCTCCTTGACGATCTGGCGCATGTGCAGGACGGCATGGACCACGTCGCCGGTCCCCGCTTCACCCTTGGTGCGGATCATGGCCGCGCCTTCGGCAATGCGCCGGAGGGCTTCGCCGAGGTTGCGTGCGCCGCAGACAAAGGGAGTCGAGTAGGCGTGCTTGTCGATGTGATGGGTCTGATCGGCGGGGGTCAGAACTTCGCTCTCATCGATGAAATCGACGCCCAGTTCCTGCAGGATCTGCGCTTCGGCGAAGTGCCCGATGCGCGCCTTGGCCATCACCGGGATCGAAACGGTTTCGATGATTTCTTTAATGAGCTTCGGGTTGGCCATGCGGGCGACGCCGCCTTCGGCGCGGATCATGGCCGGAACGCGTTCGAGAGCCATCACCGAGACCGCGCCTGCCTCTTCGGCAATGCGAGCCTGTTCGACGTTCATCACATCCATGATGACGCCGCCCTTGAGCATCTCGGCCAGACCCACTTTCAGGCGCAGGCTGGTGCCTGAAAAGCTCTTGTTTCCATTGTGTTCTGACATTTCCTCACCCTCGACTCAGCGGCAATGGAGGGGCTATGCGGGAACCCCAGCGGAGCAGTTTGCCGGTAAATCCAGTGTAACAGTGATATGGATCTGCCGGAGACGGCGAAGGAGCGGTTCGACTGCGTGGAGCGGGAGACGCCGAAACGCAATTCTTAGACCATTCCAATCATTCGTGTCCGCTTATTGGTCACCATGCTGCAAGTGCTCACGGGCATGGACACCTCGCCGATATTGCCGACCCAGCTTGAGGAAAAGCACAGGACTGGTCCGAACGAAGCGGCGGAACAGGCGCTGGTCCCTTTGCCCCCGGCGGTTGAAACCGAAATGCTGATTCCTCCCCACAGCGTGGCGGCGCGTCTTCCGGTCGAGGTGGAGGTTGGCATTCCGGTGAAGGGTTTCCGAGTGCGAAACCTGCTTGCTCTTGGCCCCGGCATGGTGGTGGCGTCCGAGTGGGGGCAGGGCGAAGATATGCCGCTTGCCGCGGGCGATGTGCAATTGGCCTGGAGCGAGTTCGAAGTGATCGATGCGCAGTTGGCGGTGCGGCTTACGCGATTGGTGTAGGACAGCGGGATACGGAACCGGGGAGAGAACCAGAGATGACAACAACAGCAAAGATGCGACAAGCGCCGGGACGGGAATGGGGCCTGGCGGCCTGGTTGCTGGGAAGACTGCGCGGCGAGGCGAAGCACCGCCCGAGCCTGGCCTTGCTGGAGCGGATCACGCTGGCCCCGCGCCAGTCGCTGTCCCTGGTCGAAGCCGAGGGGCGCAGATTCCTGGTAGCCACGTCCGCCGAGGGGTCGCCCACATTCCATGCGCTGGATGAAAGTACGCGAAGCCTTCCGCGCCGTCATATCCCGGCGCGAACGAGGATTTCATGGTAGCGCTGCTCCTGGCGGCGCGGACGGCATCGGCAGGGTCGGCGCCGCTGCTGCCCGATCTGAACGCCAGGCTGCAATCGTCGAACTCCACTCCCTGGACGATCCTCTTTGTCCTGACCCTGATCACCCTTCTGCCTGCGATCCTGATGGCCATGACACCCCTGGTGCGCCTGATGGTGGTGTTCCATTTCCTGCGCCAGGCGCTGGGCACGCAGACCGCGCCGTCGAACCCGACGCTGCTCGGATTGGCCTTGATGATGACCTGGTTCCTGATGACGCCGGTGCTGACCCAGGTGGACCAGCAGGCGGTCGAGCCCTACAGGACAGGACAGATCACCGGCCTCGATGCGATTGACCGCGCGGCGCAGCCGGTCAAGCACTTCATGCTGCGGTACGCACGGGAGAAGGACCTGGCGCTGTTTACGGCGGCCGGCCAGATCGCTCGCCCCAACACTCCGGACGATCTGCCCATGCGGGTGGTGGTGCCAGCGTACATCCTCTCGGAACTGAAGGCCGGCTTCGCGATTGGGGCGGTGCTGTTTCTGCCCTTTTTGCTGATTGATATGGTCACCGCTTCGATCACCACCTCGATCGGCATGTTCCAGCTGC
The DNA here is from genome assembly GCA_036489245.1 of Occallatibacter sp. Classification (GTDB taxonomy): domain Bacteria; phylum Acidobacteriota; class Terriglobia; order Terriglobales; family Acidobacteriaceae; genus Telmatobacter. The sequence continues at coordinate 3,502 of DASXGD010000362.1, forward strand.
CGCCGGTGGTGGTGTCGACGCCGCTCAAGATCCTGTTGTTTGTGATGGTGGATGGCTGGAACCTGCTGGCGAGTTCGCTACTGAAAAGCTTTTGAGACCTGGGCCGGAGGGAATGAGAACCGGGCCGAGCGGGAATTGGGCGGAATTTGAAAGACGGGTTGCGCGGGGGAACGGATGAATCCGGATATGGTGGCCGAACTATTGCGCCAGTTGCTGAAGGAAGCGATGTTGCTGGCCGCGCCGTTGCTGGTCGCGGCGGCGCTCCTGAGCTTTCTTCTCAGCCTGGTGCAGACACTGACCAGCCTGCAGGACCAGTCGCTTACGTCGGTGCCGCGGCTATTGGCGATCGGTGTAATCCTGCTGGTCGGAATGCCGTGGTTCCTGGGCAGAATGGCGGACTACACACGGATGCTGCTCGTGGATCTGCGGCACTACCTGGGGTGAAAAAAGCAGCTAGGAGCTGGAATGGTGGACTGGAGCACATTTCTGAGCGCGATCACTCTGGCCCTGGTGCGGGTGAGCGGCATGATCGTCTTCGCTCCGTTTTTTTCCTCTGCCGCCCTTCCCATGCGCGCCAAGGCTGCGCTGGTTTTATGCATGGCCTTTCTTCTGGCTCCGCTGGTGGCGACCCTGCCCAACGCCCATGCGGAGATCGGGTTTCGGGCGCTGCTCGGTGAAGTCAGCGTGGGCCTGGTCTACGGGCTCACCCTGGCCCTGCTGAACGAGATGCTGCTGTTTGCCGGACAGATTGCCGGAGTGCAGTTCAGCTTCTCCCTGGTCAACCTGATGGATCCATCGACGCAGATCGAAACACCGCTCCTCGGCGACCTCTTCCAACTCATGGGAACGCTGGTGATCGTGGCCGCGGGCCTGGACCGCATTCTCCTTGCGTCGCTGGTGCGCAGCTTTCACGCGGTGCCCCTGGGGAGCTATGCGCTGGCGCCCGTAACCGGTCTGGCCATTGTGCGCGCGGCGGGCGGGATCTTTCTTGCCGGCGTGGAGCTGGCCGCGCCGGTGCTGGCAGCCACCATGCTGGTGGAAATTGCGGTGGCGCTGATGGGCAAGCTCAGTCCGCAGCTGCCGGTCATGTCGCTGACCGTGCCCATCAAGACGCTGACCGGTTTTGCGATCCTGGCTGGATCTCTCGCGCTGTGGCCGCGTTTTGTCGAAGCACGCTTCGCCGGGCTGCTCGATCTCGCCGAGCGGTTGATCGCGGCCCCGACCGGGGCAGGACTGGGAGGTTAGTCCATGCCGGGAGAACGCACCGAGCAGGCCACGCAGCACCGCCGCGACAAGGCGCGCAAAGACGGCGACATACTGCACAGCAGGGAATTGACTGCGGCGGCGGCAACCCTCGCAGGTGTGCTCGGGCTGGGCGTGCTGGGGGGCCGGATTGTAGAGTCATGGCGCGGCGCGTTTGCGGGATTTCTGGCCATGGGCGCGGCCCGGCACTGGGAGCCAGGCGAACTGGGACCGACGATCACTGGCTTGCGGAGACTCTCGCTGGCCGTTGCCGGGCCGGTCGGGATCGTGATGGCGGCAGTGGCCGCAGCCGCCGTGGGAACTGCCATGGTGCAAACCGGGGGACTCGGTTTCCATGCCGGTTCGGTGGGATTCAAGGTGGACCGGATCAACCCCCTGACCAACGCCAAAAACCTGTTTTCGCTGCGGGCGGCGTCGCGGCTCGGTAAATCCATGCTGCCGGTAGCACTGCTGGCCGTGTTTGCGGTCCAGCGGATTGCGCGGCAACTCACCATCCCTCCGTTTTCAGTGGCACGCCTGGAACTGCTGGGCTCGGATGTGTTCGGGCTGCTGCAGACGGCCGCCTGGCTGCTCTTCGGCTGGGCGGTGGTCGACTACGCGCTGGAGTGGCAGAGCCGAGAATCCCGCCTGAAGATGTCGAAGCAAGACCTGCGCGAGGAGATGAAAGAGACTGAGGGCTCGCCGCAGATTCGCAGCCGCATTAAAGGTTTGCAGCGCCAGATGCGCCGGCGCAAGGTCAAGGCCGATGTCTCGAAAGCGGCGGTGGTGCTGGTCAATCCTACCCACTACGCCGTGGCCCTGGGGTTTGATTTTGCGCTCATGGACGCTCCCCGGGTGCTGGCCAAGGGGCGCAACCTGCTGGCTGAGGAGATCAAGGCGGAGGCGCGCTGGGCGGGGGTACCCATCGTGGAGAATCCACCCCTGGCCCGCTCGCTGTATCGCTCGGTCGAAGTGGGACAGGCGATTCCAGTTGATTTGTACGCCGCGGTGGCTGCCGTTCTCGCCTACCTCTACCGGCAGCGGGTGGAAACAGAGATACGCGAGCGCCGGTCGAAGGAAGCCGCGGCCCGGGCTCGGAGCGCGACGGACAACCAGGTGCGGCCGGCGAGTCCGGCTGCGGCTGCCGGGCGAAACGATCAACGGCAGGGAGGAAACCCATGAGTTCCACGGCGTTAGCCGTCAACCCGATTTCCCCGGCTTCGGTCCTGGAACGGCTGCGCGAATTTGCGCTGCCGCTGGGGGCGATCAGCGTGATCTTCGTGATGATGGTGCCGCTGCCGGCAGCGGCGCTCGACCTGCTGCTGGCATTGTCGATGGCAGCGTCGATCATCGTCTTCCTGTCTGCGGTGCAGATTCGCCGGGCGGTGGAGTTGAGCGTTTTTCCGACCCTGCTCCTGCTGCTGACCCTGTTCCGCCTGTCTTTGAACATCGCCTCCAGCCGGCGCATCCTTCTGCACGGGCCGGAAGGAACTGCCGCCGCCGGCAAGGTGATCGAAGCCTTTGGTCAGTTCGTGGTGGGCGGCAACTACGTGGTCGGCTTTGTGCTCTTCCTGGCCCTCATCGCGATTCAATTTCTGGTGGTTTCGCATGGCGCGGTCCGAACCGCCGAAGTGACAGCCCGATTCACGCTCGATGCGCTGCCGGGCAAGCAGATGGCCATCGATGCGGATATGAACGCCGGCCTGATCGACGAGGCGGAGGCCCGGCGCCGGCGACAGGCGATCGCCCGCGAGGCCGAGTTCTATGGGGCAATGGATGGAGCGGCGCGGTTCAACCAGCGCGATTCGCTGGCCACGATTCTCATAACCGCAATCAATATCGTTGCCGGATTGCTGATCGGAACGCTGCAGCAGGGAATTGACCTCGGCGAGGCGGTGCGAACTTACACGATCCTGACCGTAGGCGATGGACTGGTGACGATGATCCCGTCCCTGCTGGTCTCGGTGGCGGGAGGAATCACTCTGACCCGGGCCAATTCGGCCGGAATGCTGGGGGGCGAAATCAGGCAGCAGTTATTGGCGCGGCCGGCCACGCTCTACCTGGGCAGCCTGGTCACCGGGGCCATGTGCCTGATACCGGGGCTCCCCAAGATGGCGTTCCTGCTGGTTTCCGCGGCCTTGTTCTGGGGCGCGCGCAGAGTCGCGGCCGCGGCGCCGGCGGCACAGCCTACGGAAGTGAGTCCGGGAGAAAAGAAGAAAGCCGAACAGGCACAGGGTTCCGACCTGGCCCAGCTGTTGCGCCTCGAAGACCTGACCCTCGAAATCGGATTCCAGCTCATTCCACTTGTGGACGAGAAACAGGGCGGCCAACTCCTGAACAGGGTGCGTTCCCTGCGCCGCCACCTCTCCGCAGAGCTGGGGTTTCTGATCCCGCCGGTCCACATTTCGGACAATCTTCGTCTCCGGCCGCGGGAATACGTGTGCTCGCTGCGGGGGATGGAGATCGGGCGCTGGCAAACCGAGGGAACGCAGCTACTGGCAGTTTCGGGTGAGCCCGGACGGCGTGCGCTGGCTGGAAAGGAAACGCGGGAGCCCGCCTTCGGAGTGCCCGCGGTGTGGATCGCTCCCGGCCTGGAGGAGCAAGCCATCGCAGCCGGTTATTCCGTTGTCGATGCCGCCACGGTGATGACCACCCACCTGGGGGAGTTGATTCGCCGCCACGGCTGGGAGCTGCTAGGGCGCGCCGAGATCAAGCGGTTGCTCGATTCGCTCAACGATTCCCACCCCAAGCTGCTGGAAGAGCTGGTTCCCAAACTCTTGACCCTGGGTGAAGTGGGGCGGGTGCTGGAGCAGCTGTTGCGGGAGCGGGTTTCGATACGGGACCTGGGAGCCATTCTGGAAGGCCTGCTCGAATCTGCTCCCCGAGACAAGAGCCTGGAGGGCCTGGTGGACGCGGCGCGGAGAGCCATGGGGAGGCGGCTTGTGCAGCCGCTGCTGGACCCCGACGGCCAGCTGCCGGTCATGCTCCTCGACCCGGGGATCGAAGAGGAAATTCTGGCCGCGGTTTGTCCGGAAACCAGCCAGCGGCTGCTGACCGCGGCTTCGGCCCCCGGGACGCCGCTGGTCCGCCGCCTGATCGACTCTTTGAATCGTCTTATCGGTTCGTCCTTCGCTGCGGTCACTCCCGTGCTTCTAGTTGCCAGTCCGGCGCGTTATCACGTCAAGCGGTGGCTGGAGCCGTTTCTGCCCCGGCTGACGGTGATCTCGACGAGCGAGATTCCGCCCGAAGTGCGGCTGCGTCCCGTGGGCACGGTTCGGTAGGGGGCGTCGCGATTTGCAGAAGCCTGGATATTGCTGAGGCCTGGATCGCGGACGCATGGAATAGCAGGGGAAATGAGTGGAAGTGGAGAGAGCGGGGTGGGAAAGATGCAAGCGGCGGTAACGACGGCAAACTCGGGCAGGCAGGGGAGCGGACCGGCATACGGGCCGGGGCGCGGGTCGGGTTATGGATCGGAATGCGGAACCGGTATTGGATATCCGCTGGTTTCGGGGGGGGGGCCCGTGCTCACGGTCGAGCAAGAGCGGATTCTCCTGGAGCATCTGCCGGTGGTGCGCTTTCTGGCGCGCAGGATCCATGAGCGTTTGCCGCAGCATGTCGACATCGAGGACCTCGTGTCGGCCGGCGTGGTGGGGCTGATGGACGCCTTCACGAAGTTCGATCCGGAGAAAAAGGTGCAGTTCCGCAGCTATGCGCAGTTCCGGATCCGAGGGGCCATTCTGGACAGCTTGCGGACCCTGGATTGGAGTCCCAGGGAACTGCGGCGCAAGGGTCGGGCCGTGGAGGAGGCCATCCGGGTTTTGACCGCCCGGCTGGGACGTCCGCCGGGTGAGGGCGAAGTGGCGGCGGAGATGGCGTTGAGCCTGGAGGAATACCAGCAGCTGCTTGGCGATCTGAAAGGGCTGGAGATTGGCACGCTGCACATGGAGCGCAACGAGGACTCGGGCGAGGAGGAGTTGGCCTATGTGCCCGCCCGCCCCGAAGAGGATCCGCTCTTTCGCTGCCTCCGCGGCGAGCTCGAGGAGCGGCTCACAGATGCCATCCAGAATCTTCCCGACCGCGAACGCCTGGTGATGACGCTCTATTACTACGAGGAGATGACCATGCGCGAGATCGGGCTGGCTTTAGGCGTGGTCGAATCACGAGTCTCCCAGGTGCACGCCTCGGCGGTGGTGCACCTGAGGGCAGCGCTCCAGGATCTGGCCGCGCGGGGCGCATTCGACGGGGCGCGGAAAATCAAGGCCCGGGACCGGGGACCTGCAGTCGCCGCGATCGAGCCATAAGGCCAGGGACCGCGCGGCGGCAGGCCGCCAGAGGAACGTATGGAGAAGACGCTCAAACAAGACGAGATTGACGCACTCTTTGCGGCGGCGCGCGCGGCAGCTCCCGAGGCTGAGGCGCGCGAGGCCGGGAAGCGGGTCACGCCCTACAACTTTTCCTCGGCGGGACAGATCTCGACCGAGCAACTGCGGGCCATCAGCATGCTGAATGACCTGTTCGCCCGCAACCTCACCCACAACCTGGCCGCCTGGCTGCGGACCCGGTTCCAGGTCAACCTGGTTTCGGCCGAACAGATCCCGTTCAACGAATTCCTTCTGCGCATACCCGAGATCAGCTATGTGGCTTCGGTGCGGCTGGAGCCCCTGGGAGCATTGTCGGTCCTGCAGCTCGACCTGGCCCTGGCTCCCCCAATCGTCGACCTGCTTTTGGGAGGGGACGGAAGGGAAGGTCCGCTGCGGGAGTTGACCGACATCGAAGAGGCCATCCTCGGCTCGGTGGTGGAGATCGTATGCCGCGAGCTGACCTCGGCGTGGCAACCGGTGTGCCTGAGCTTCAACTTTGAACGCCGGCAGATGCAGACCCAGGTTGCGCGCATCATGTCGGTCAATGAAAAAACCCTCTGCCTGAGTTTTGAAATTCGCATGCCGCGCAGCTCGGGGCTGCTCAACCTGGCATTTCCGGCGGTGGTGGCCAACACCATTCTGCGCCGGCTCACTTCGGACTGGGGGCGGAGGCGCCGCCATGCGCCCGAAACCCGGACGCGCATGGAGGCCTCGGCCGGCCAAATCCGCTTTGGAGGCGCGCTCCAGCTGCCTCCGGTGCGCCTGCCTGCGGAGGCGGTCAGGGACCTTCGGCCAGGCTCGGTCATTCCCCTCGGCCTGCCGGCCAATACGCTGCCTGAGTGGCGCGTCGGAGGGCAGGTCTTATTACGCGCCGAGGCAGTCCGGCAGGGGTTGCACCGGGGGGCCCGTATCGCGAGCAGGATGGAGAGGACAGAGCCGTGATGACATATCTGGAATGCTGGACGTCGGTTGCCAGGAGTCTTTTCCCGCAGGCCCTCAGCGGCGAGCCGGAACTGGTGGATTCCTTGCCCCGGCCCATGGAAACCGGTTCGTTCGGTTTTGCCGCCACCCTCGAAGGGGAACAGCTGGGGCGGTTTTCGATCTTTGTGGAGGCGGCGATCCTGGACGCGCCACTGCTGGGAGAGTGCGCAGACCAGAAGGCGGCCTGGGCTGAGTTACTGCGCGAGGTATGCGAGGCCGCCGCCGGCGAATGGCTGACGCGGACGGGCCGGAAGTGCAGGGTAGCGCGGTTCGAGACGGTGGAGGCCGCGAGCCAGGTTTCGCAGGCGTTTCAACTGCGGTCCGGCGATCGGGTGTGGACGATTCTCGTGCGCGATGACGTGCACCCCGCGAAACCGTCCGCGTCGCCCGATACCAGGGGGCAAGCCGAGACACTTCCTGCGCCCGGCGCCGATGAGCCTGCCCCGGGTTCGGGAGTCGAACTCCTGCTCGATGTGGAGCTCGAAGCCACCCTTCGATTCGGGTGCCGGGAGATGCCGTTGCTCGAACTTCTCGAACTGGGTCCGGGGGATGTAGTGCAGCTTGACCGCGGGGTAAGCGATCCCGTCGATCTGATCGTGGGAGACAAGATCGTGGCGCGAGGCGAGGTGGTGCTGGTGAACGGAAACTTTGGCCTGCGGGTAACCGAGGTGGCGGCCCCGCGCAAGCGTCTGGAGAGTATACGATGCCTCTTTTGAGCGATGGGCCTTCGTGGGGCAGGGAACCTCTCAGGGTTGCGCACAGTGAGTCGGCAGTGCTGTCCGCCGCCCCCAAACGACGGGCGCGCACGCGCCCGGGATTTCTTGATGCCTGCTCCAATCCCGGCTGCGCTTCCGGGTGGCTGCACCTGTGGCGCAGTCGCTCCGCGGCAGTTTTTGAAGGCGGCTGGAGCTGCTCGGCCCAGTGCACAGCAGAGCGGATGCAGGCGGCCGTTCGCAGGGAGCGGGAGGGACGCCGAAGCGTAACCGGATCTGGAACCGGGTTTGGGGGTGGGACGCATCGGCACCGGGTGCCGATCGGGCTCCTCATGCTGGAACAGGGTTGGATCACCGCCCAGCAGCTGCGCTCGGCTCTCGAAGCGCAGCGAACTTCGGGCGGCCGGCTGGGGCAATGGCTGGTGCGTCGGGAGGGTGTCAGCGAACACCTGGTAACCCGGGCGCTGAGCCTGCAGTGGAGCTGCCCGGTGCTGCCTCTCGAATATCACGATCCACAAGCGCTGGCCCCGCTGGTGCCGCGTCTCTTTGTGGATGCCTTCGGCGCACTGCCTCTGCGCCTGGCCGCCGGAAAACTGCTGTACCTCGGATTCGAAGAGCGGCTTGACCCTGTGCTTGCCCTGGCCATTGAACGCATGACCGGGCTGAGGGTGGAGAGTGGCCTGGTATCGGAATCCGAATTCCGGCCGGCCCAGCGGCGCATGTTGAGCGCTGCATTCCCGACGACCGAATTGCTGGAGACATCGTCAGAACCTGTCCTGGTTCGGGCGCTTACCCGCCTGCTCGAGCGCTCCCGGCCGGTCGAATCCCGGCTGGTTGGGGTGCACGACTGCCTGTGGTTGCGGATGTGGAACAACGCGCATACCGGAACCCCGACCGAAGCCGGATCGATTCACGACGTGATCGCGACCATTGGTGGATAGGAAGAGAGCGCACAGAGATCGAGCGCCCCCAACGAGTTTTGTAGTCGTTCAAAACCTCGCGGGGTTTGTGGTCGTGTCCCACGGAACGCCTCATGTAAGGGCGGCTCAGGCCGATAAGGACAGCAGCAAAGGAGCCGGGCATGAGCGAAGTGAGAGCCCTGATCGTGGACGATTCCTCGGTGATGCGCAAAATCGTGGAGCGATGCCTGCGCCAGGCGGGCCTGGATTCCCTGGTCGTACTCGAGGCGGGTAACGGTGTGGAAGCACTGGAGCTGCTGCGCACGAAAAAGGTAGACTTGATTCTTACCGATATCAACATGCCATCGATGGATGGCCTGGAACTGGTGCGCCAGATCCGGGCCCAGGACCTGGCGCGGAGTGTGCCGGTCGTGATGATTACCACCGAATCGAGCGAAGAGCACGTCAAACAGGCGATCCAGGCCGGAGCGCGCGGTTACATTCGCAAGCCTTTCACAGCCGAACAGGTGAAAGAACGGGTGTTGCCCCTCTTGCATGCTGCTTGAGCCCGAGGGCGAGCGCGTCCGGAGGCGTGGGGAAATGGAGACTTCGATGGCGGTGTCGTTACGTGAGTCCGTGGACAAGATATCCGATCCAGGCAACCTGGATGCGAGCGTGGAGGAAGTCTTCCAGCTGATGCTGGGCGTGGAGTGCGAGCGCACGCAGGCCAGCGGAGAAACGGAACCGGAATCGGTAACGGCCGTTGTGGGATTCGGGGGCGCGTTGAGTGGAGCATGCGTGTTCCGTTCCGGAAACGGGGCAGCCATGGAGATTGCGAAGCGGATGACGGGCATGGAATTTCACGAAGTCGACGACACCGTGAAGGACGGGATCGGCGAGATCTGCAATATGCTCGCCGGTGCGTGGAAGGGCAAGGTGCCCGGACTGGCGGCCCAGTGCGGGCTGTCGGTGCCCGCCGTGATCACCGGACGGGACTACCGGCTGCATGTGCAGGCACCCGAGTTCCAGCTGCAGCACGCGTACCGATTCGAAGGCCGGCGTTTTGACGTCACGATCGTCTGTGACGGGCTTCGCTAGAGCCCTCGGTTTCATTGGGGTTGCGCCATCGCACGCGGCTCCGAATTTCGCTTCCCAGATTTTTCTAATCTTCGTGCTTCGCTTTCGGTCCTCTTTCTGCTTCATTCCGCGACATGGACAGCGGATATTACGCAGCGATGACGGGATTGATGGCGCGTACGCAGGGTTTGGACACCGCGGCTGCCAATCTTGCCAATGCGCAGACTCCCGGCTACCGGGCGGAACGCGAGTTCTTTCGTTCGGCTCTGCTCGGTCCCGACGCTCTCGGCTCCCAGCTGGGGCAGACGGTGAACAATTACGGACTGCTGGGCGGCGACCATTTGAACCTCGGCCAGGGCGCCCTGCAACAAACCGGCAACCCCCTGGATCTGGCGATTGAAGGGCAGGGATTCTTTTCCGTCCAGACGGCGCACGGCGTACGCTATACCCGCGACGGCGGCTTTCATCGCTCCCAGGTAGGGATGCTGGTGACCAGCGCGGCCGAGCCGGTGCTTTCGTCCGCCGGCAAACCTATTCCGATTCCACCTGGAGATGTCTCAGTTGGAGCCAACGGGGTGCTGTCCGTGGCCGGCGGAGCTGTGGACACGGTAGGCGTCTTCACGTTCCCGGCCGGTGCGGAACTCACCCCCGAGGGCGCTAATCGCTACGTGGCTTCGGCCAGTGTGACCGCGACCGTTTCGCGAGATGCGACGGTGCACCAGGGAGCCATCGAATCGGCCAATGAAGACACAGTCCAGGGAACGCTGGACCTGATCGTGATGCAACGCCAGGCGGAGATGATGCAGAAGGCGCTCACGGTCTTCCACACCGAGTTCAACAAGTTTGCGACTGAGGATTTACCACGGGTCTAGTCCGAAACGAGGAGAAAAATGATAAGGGCGTTGTACACGGCGGCCAGCGGGATGAGCGCGCAGCAGATGAACCTGGACACGATTGCCAACAACCTGGCCAACTCGTCGACCACGGGGTTTCGGCAGCTGCGCCTGCAGTTTCAGGACATGGTGTACCAGAACCTGGTGACGCCAGGCGCGGCGCAGAGCCAGTCGACCGTGGGTGCCGGTCTGCAGATCGGACTTGGTACCAGGTCGGCGGCCACCGAGGTGATCATGACCCAGGGATCCCTGAACCAGACTTCGAACCCGCTTGACGTGGCCATCGAGGGATCGGGATTCTTTCAGGTGCAGCGCCCCGACGGAACCATCGCCTACACCCGCGCCGGACAGTTTCACCTCAATAACCAGGGAACCATTGTCACCACCGACGGCGATCCTCTGATCCCGACCATTACGATCCCTCCCAACGCTATTGCGGTCACGATCACGCAGTACGGGGTGGTAAATGCCACCTTGGCGGGACAGCAGAACCCATCGCAGCTGGGGCAGCTGCAGCTGGCAACGTTTCCCAACCCCGGCGGTCTTGAAAGCCTGGGATCGAATCTTCTTCAGGCGACGTTGAGTTCAGGCGACCCGGTGCTGGGCAACCCGGGCGGAACCGAAGGGCTGGGGACACTGCAGCAGGGATATCTCGAGAATTCGAATGTGGACGTGGTCACCGAGTTTGTGCAGATGGTGTTGGCGCAGAGAGCCTATGAATCGAATTCCAAAGTGATCAAGGCCGCCGACGACATGTATTCCCAAGTCAACAATATGACCCGGTAAGCGGACGTGGGCGATGAGATTTCCGAGCGGTTTTGTGAGTCATTCGGGCAACAAGGCAACGAACTTCGTGGTTCTGACCCTTCTGGTGCTGTTGGCGCCTGGCGTTCGCGCGCAGGTGGGGAGCCACGAAATTCCAGCCGGCGACCAGCGAATCGCAGACGAATCCGATGGCCTCGCCGAGTCCGGCCGGCTGTTGCGGGAGATCGACGATCCAAACTCCGGTACACGCTGGCTGCTTCGGCGCGACAAAACCAACCCTGGAGGTCCAGGACGCCTGGAAATGGCGTCGCCGGGGACGGCTCCGCGCCCTCTCAGAGGGCAAGCAAAAGCACGATTGGTTGCACCGACCGGGCCCGAACCAGTCATCCGCCCGGGGGACAAATTGGTCGTCGAAGAACACTCGGCGACAACCGACGCCTATCTCGAAGGGATGGCGCTGGGGTCGGCGGGGCCGGGCTCGGCTTTAAATGTGCGCCTGTCGATCGGGGGGAGGGTGGTACGGGTAATGGCCGTGGCGCCCGGACGGGCCGCACTCGCAGCAGCGATGGAGGCCAGGCGATGAGATGGCAAGCAACGCGGGCCCTCTGGCTGGCCGTGATCCTGGCGCTTGGCGCCGCGCCGGCCCAGGGCGGATGGAAGAAAGCCAAGGCGCCCGATGCGGTCAATACTCCGCCCGAGGCAGCGCTTCATTCCTATATCGAAAAAGTGCGGGCACAACAGGCTGCCGAGATACGGACGGCGGGATCGATCTGGAGTTCCGAAGGCCGCCTGGTACGCCTGGGGACCGACGCCAAGGCGGTGCGGCTGCACGACGTGGTCTCCGTGGTGGTGACGGAGAGTCTCGCGGCATCGACCGATGGCCAGGTAAAGAATTCGCGGTCCTCGAACGCGAGTTCGAACGTCACGGCCCTGTTTGGCGCGTTGAAGGCCAGCAATGCCCTCCAGAACCTGTTGGGACAGACGTCGGCGTCGGGGCTGACGGCGCAGGGACAGAGCACCACCAATTCCAGCCTAGTCACGACTTTCGGAGCCGAGGTGGTGGACGTGCTGCCCAACGGCATGCTGGTGGTGCAGGCGACGCGGCAACTGACATTCTCGCAACAGACACAACTGATCAAGCTGCGCGGACTGGTTCGGCCCGAGGACGTGAGCGCACAGAACCAGGTGTTGTCGACGGCGATGACCGATCTGGAACTGGAAGTGACGGGCAAGGGAATCGTCAACGACTCGACGTACCGGCAGAACCCGCTGGTGCGGCTGCTGGAACGGCTGCTGGTGTTTTAACGGCAGAGATCCGGGACAAAGGACTGAAGAATTGGAACAGGACGGGGCGATGCGAGTGCCGGTTACAAGGCGTGGAGTGGAAGAGGGCGGGTGGGAGACTTCGTGCCCGGAGATCTGCGTATGGAGATGGCTGGTACTGGCCGCCGTATTGCTGGTTGTCAGTCTGCCGGCACCTGGCGGGTCGGCGCCGCAACGGTCCCGGATCAAGGATGTGGCCACCATCGAGGGCATTCGCGACAATCAATTGGTGGGATACGGGCTGGTGGTGGGACTTCGGGGAACGGGCGACAGCTCGCAGACGGTATTTCCGGCCCAGACGTTGATCTCGGCATTGGAGCGGATGGGGATCACGGTTCCGCAGACAGGATCAAATTCAGCCAGCAACATGCAGGTGAAGAACATGGCTGCCGTATTCGTGGCGGCCACCCTGCTGCCGTTCAGCCGGCCTGGATATCGGATGGACATTACGGTTTCCTCGGCGGGCGATGCGCGCTCGCTGGAGGGCGGAATCCTGCTGATGACGCCACTGTATGGTCCGGACGGGCAGATCTACGCCCAGGCCCAGGGCGCCCTGGTCCTGGGCGGATACATCGCCGCAGCAGCCGGCAATGGGCACCAGATGAATCATCCCACCACGGCGCGGGTTCCCGGCGGAGCCATCGTGGAGCGGGGGGTCCCCTTCGATTTGAATCAAATGGAGACGGTGAGTGTGCTGCTCAACGATGCCGATTTTCACACCGCTGAGCGAATGGCGGAAGCCATCGATGTTGCCCTGGGATCGGCGCGCGCGCACGCCGTTGACAGCCGCCGGGTGGTGATCGTGCCGGCCGCAAATGAAGATCGCGCGGCGTTGCTCGATGCGGTGGAGGCGGTTGAAATCGAGGTCTATCCGCGATCGCGGGTGGTGGTCAACGAGCGAACCGGGACGGTGGTCATCGGGGGAACTGTCAGATTGCAGCCGGTATCGATCCTTCATGGCGGGTTGGCGGTGAACGTGATTTCGCAGCCCCTGATTTCGCAGCCTGGCCCGTATTCGAATGGGACGACCCAGGTGGTGCAGCAGGTCTCGGTGCAATCGCAGGACAAGCCGGTGAACCGGATCGACTTGAAGGAAGGGGCGACGGTCGAGGATCTGGTCCAGGAATTGCAGCGCATAGGCGCAGGGGCGCGCGATGTGATCTCGATTCTGCAGGCAATGAAAGAAGCGGGGGCGCTCGAAGCCGACCTGGAGGTGCTATGACGGGGATACCTGGAGCGGCGATAACGGCGGCGAGACAGGGAGCAGTCGCGACCGGTGCAACTCCATCGCCGCGACTGGTGCGGGCGGCGCACGAATTTGAAGCACAGCTGATGAAGGAACTTATGCGGCCCATGACAGAAAGTGGCTCACTGACTGGCGATGACGATGGCGCCGGGTGCGGGGGAGCCGGGACTCTGGGCGAGTTTGCGTCCGAGTCGCTGGCCGGAGCCCTGAGTGCAAGCGGCGGGTTTGGAATTGCAAACCGGATTCTCGGCGAAGTTTCCCATTCTGGTAACAGTTCCAAAGATTCTCAGGTAATCGGAAAGTACAACATCGATACCGGGATAAGCGTGCACAAATGACTAGAGTGATTAAAAGAACAGCCGATAGATGAGCCAAGGAGAGGGATGTATGGACATTCGCAGCGGTTTGGATGGATTGAAGACGATTCTTGGAGTGACGCCGGCAGGGCCGACAGCGCCGGACCGGATCAAGGGCGGACACACGGCCGAGAGTTCGTTGAACAGTGACAGCGCGACGGTGAGCAGCGCAGCCAGCGAGGTTGCGTTGACTGCCGGCGAGGGCGGCGTGCGCGCCGACAAGGTAGCGGCGGTGCAGGCGGCGTTAGCCGCGGGGACGTATGAGGTACCAGCGTCCGCGGTTGCTTCCAGGGTCATCGACTCAATGCTGGGCCGGGGACAATAGTCCCCGATTCGGGAAGGAAACGGAATGCAACAGTTGGGGAACGGCCGATTCAATGCGGAATTGAAGGCCATGGTGGTCGAAGCGTCGCTGGCGCTTGCCCGCCTGGACGCGGAACGGCTTGAGGAGCTGGCGCTCTCGTGCCGGGCTCTGAACCGCGATCTTTCCGCCCGGAGCGGACAGGAACGGCTAGAGATGGCTCGGGAAGGCCTGGAATTGACCGGAGAGATGGCCGTCTTCGAGCGGGTGCTGGAGGCCACGCGAGCCAACCTGGACGTAATGAGCCGCGTTCGCGAATTGCGCGCGGGGCAGCGGGAATACGGCAGCAGCGTGAGGCTTCGCTCGTCCGCAAGGCGAGAGTGGGTGCGAACAGGGGACGGCGATGGGAACCATTAGCTCAGCGTTTCATCTGATTTCAGGCGCGCTCGATGCTGACCAGGCAGCTCTGAGCATCGTGGCCAACAATGTGGCCAATGCCAACACCACTGGTTATACCGAAGAGAAGCCGAACTGGGAGGAGAACTCGCCGGTCAGCATCAACGGGGTGAACTACGGAACGGGCGTCACGGAAACGGGCGCCACCTCGGTGCGGGACCGGGTCTTGCTCGAGCGGCTGGACCAGCAACAACAGCTGTCGGCTGCCTCCGCGTCACGGCTCTCGGCCCTGAACACGATTCAGGCATTGTTTACGCCAGATTCCGGCTCATCGAGCGCGACGGCCGGTGATATCGGCAGCGACATCACCAGCTTCTTCAATTCGTTCTCATCGCTCGAGGCCAATTCCACGAACAATGCGCTGCGGCAGCAGGTGCTCTCGACCGCAACAACGCTCGCAGGTGACATTTCAAATGCGGCCGATGGCCTGAACTCGCAGCAGATGGCGCTGGACCAGGAAGCGGCGGTGGTGATACCGCAGGTGAACGCTCTGACCGGGGCGATCGCGCAACTCAATGCGCAGATCCAGTCCACGTCACCTGACGGCGATGCGGGTGTTCTGGAGGATCAGCGTCAGCAGGATTTAAGCCAGTTGTCGCAACTGATCGGCATTAACCAGATCTCAACAGAAAACAACGGGCTCTCGATCACCACGACCTCAGGGCAGACGCTGGTTTCGGAGGGATCGAGTAATCCCATCACCGCAGGGATGGCGAACGGGGTCACGCATTTCTTTGTGGGGACGACCGATATCACGTCGCAGGTGGCGTCCGGTGGCGGCTCACTGGGTGGATACCTGACGGCGCGCGACCATGACATTCCGGGGGTGCTGGCTTCACTCGACCAGCTGGCGTTCGGAATTACGACCGCGGTCAATGCCCAGAACAATGCCGGGATCGATCTGAACGGGGCCGGGGGCACCGGCGTGAATCCCGCGAATCCGGCTCTGAATATCTTTAATCAGCCGGCGGCAGTGGCGGGGAGCGCCGCGGCGATGACGGTGACGATGACTGACCCCAACGAGATTGCGGCGGCAGGACCGGCAGGGGGAGCGGGGGATAACTCGAATGCCGTGGCCCTGGCTGGCCTGGCGAACTCTGCGAGCGTGAACGGGAAAGGTCCCACGGATTTCTATTCCAACTTCGTGACCATGCTGGGTGCGGCTGTAGCCGAGGTTCAGACGGAGAATACCGCCCGAAACGCTTCCGTGACCCAACTCCAGAATCAGAACAATTCTCTGTCAGCTGTGAACCTGAACGACGAAGCAGCGGCGATGCAACAGTTGGAGCGCAGCTATCAGGCGGCCTCTCAGGTGTTCACGATCCTGAATACGATCATGACCTCCGCGTTGAACCTGGGCGTGCCGACCGCTGTTGCGTAGCGTGACGCGAGCCGACGGGGACGAATCGATTGGGGTGAGTCTTAATTGGGGGCGAGTCTCGTGTCTGGCGCAAATCGCGCCGATTTCAAAAGTCGAATTATCCGACGGGTCCCCCAGAGGAGTGTGAACGCATGCGCGTGAATCCGTTTTATGTGTCGAACCTGGGCATTTCATTGAATCAGACCCAGGCGAGCGAGCAACAGTTGACGGCGGAGTTGTCGAGCGGGGTACGGGTGACCTCGCTGAGCGACGATCCACTGGCCTCGGGCGAAAATGTGCTGCTCCTCAACCAGATGCAGCGCGATGATTCCTTCACCCAGACTTCGAGCCTGGTGCAGGGGCAGCTGCAGGTTGCGGATTCTGCCCTCGGCGGGGTCGTGGCCCAGTTGACGCAGGCGGTCACGCTGGCGACCAGCGCCGACAACGGCACTTTGAACGCAAGCGATCTGAAGTCGATTTCGAACCAGATTGCGGGGATTCGCGATGAAGTGGTTTCGCTGGCCAACACCAGCTACCAGGGCCAATATATTTTTGGAGGAAGCCAGACAGCGGCGGCTCCATTCAGCATCTCCAATGCAACCACTCCGGCCACAGCCACGTACAGCGGGGACTCTAACGTGAATTATCTTCAAACCCCGAACGGGCAGAGGATCCAGTTGAATGTGCCCGGGGACCAGATTTTCACGGCGGGCGGAACGACCAGCGTGTTGGGAGTTCTGAATCAGCTGGTGGCGGACTTTGCCTCGGGAACCAATACTGGCACGTCGGTCTCCGACACGACGGCGCTGAGCACGGCCCTGAATTTCGTATCGCAGCAGCGGGTGGTGGTGGACAATTCGTTGACGCGCCTGACCGCGGCGACCGACGCGTCGAACAGCGAGCGGACGCAGTTGACCGCAGCGCAAACGACACTCATGCAGGCCGACGTGGCAAAGATATCGACGCAACTGTCGATGGCGGAGACCCAGCAGACAGCGCTCGAAGATGTGATCTCTCAATTGGGCGCGGGGAGCCTGTTTGACAAGCTGTAGGGTTGAAGCGGGCTGAGGCCCGCGGCGAGTGAGCCGGACTGTAAGCCATGAACACCATTGGCTCTCGCCGCACCGGGGTAACGCCTCTTATACTTGACCTATTGTGTTCGCTCCGCTTCGTTTTCTCTGGAACGCAACGCGAGGCAACCGACTGACGCCGTGGCGCAGCGAATATCTTCGCTGGCGCATGGAAACCTATTCCGGCCAGTGGGCGGAGAAGATGCGGATGCGGGACGTGCTGAGCTTTATGTGGTCATCCCGGTGGGAGCTGTTGAGCTTTCTTGCCTGGACAGGCCGAGTGGATCGCGAGGCTCGGAAGCGGCCCTGACGAGCACGGCCGGGCGTGCGATTCGGCCAGTGGAAACGATACGTTGAACAGGAGCAGAGGGATGGGGCGCTGGACGCGGCGGCAATTGGGCAGGTTCGCGTTGGCGGCGGGAGCCGTAGCGGGGATGCCGGAATGGGTGCGGGCCGCGCCGCATATTGATGCGAGCACCCGGCTGGGGGTAAGCGGACCGGATTCTCTGCGGGCGCATGCCACGGCCCGGGGTTTGCTGTACGGCGCGGCAGTGAATCCGGCGCTGCTCGATGTGGACGGGGTGGCGTCGGGCAACACGGCTGACGGGTACACGCAACTGGTCCCGCAGCAGACCAACATCCTGGTTGCCGAGAACGCAATGAAGTGGGCGGCGTTGCGGCCGTCGGCGCAGAGTTTCGACTTTGCGCCGGCAGACCGGCTGATACGCTTTGCAGCGCTCACCGGCGATCGCGTGCGCGGGCACAATCTGTGCTGGCACGAAGCGCTGCCGGCATGGTTCGCGGCTACAGCCAACAAGGACAATGCACGGAAGCTGCTGGTCGAGCATATCCAGACGGTGGCGGGGCGGTACCGCGGGCAGATTCACAGCTGGGATGTGGTGAACGAGGCGGTCAATCCCAAGGACGGGCGAGCGGATGGGCTGCGCAACTCGCCGTGGCTCGAACTGGTGGGTCCTGATTACATCGAGGTGGCATTCCAGACCGCCGCATTGGCCGATCCGGGAACGAAATTGACCTACAACGAGTACGACATCGAACTGGACACGCCGGAGCAAATGGAGAAGCGGGGCCAGGTGATGGTGCTATTGCGGCGTCTCAAGGCAAGCGGGATTCCGATTCAGGCGGTGGGAGTGCAGAGCCATCTGAAGGCGGACGGGGCGCAGCCGGGCGCGGGGCTTGTCGAGTTTGTACGCCAGGCGGGCAAGATGGGCCTCGAGGTGTTCGTGACCGAGATGGACGTGAACACGCGCGGGGTGGAGGGCGGCGCTGAGACCCAGGATGCGGCGGTGGCGCAGGTCTATCGGAATTACCTGGGCATGATGCTTGCAGAGCCCAATGTTCTTGTCGCACTGACGTGGGGAATCACCAGCGCCCATAGCTGGCTGAACGAGTCAAAGCAGCCATGGGCGAAGCGACCCGACGGGGCGCGGCAGCGGCCGTTGCCCTTCGACGACGATCTGAGACCGACGCCGGCGTTTGCTGCCATTCGCGAAGCGATCGATGTGAGTCGGTCTCCCGCGGCTGTTCCCGGTGCGGCACCGGCTGTCGATCCGAACAGCTTGTACAAGCCGTTCCCGGTGCAGGGAAGTCCAGGTAACGAGCCAGTGCCCCCGCCGCCCCCGTTCACGACCCATCCAGCGATTCCCGCTCCACCGCCGCCGAAGGGACCGTCGTAGGATGGCGAAGGTTTTTTGGATTTTTTGGATGAGCGTATTGGTTGGCGCTGGGAGCGCGTCCGCACAGCAGATGCCACCTGCGGAGCCGCCGCAGCCGCTGCCGGGGTCGCATGCGGACACGCCGACTCTGCGGATTACCACCCAGGAAGTGCTGGTGCCGACGCTGGTGGAGAAGCACGGGGGCGGGATCGTGTACGGACTCAAGGGCGACGACTTCGTGCTCGAAGACAACGGGGTGCCGCAGAAGGTGCACGTGCAGGAAGAAATGGATACGGCGCCGGTGTCGCTGGTGGTCGCGGTCGAGCAGGGCGGGATGAGCGTGCTCGAATTCGACAAGGTGGCCAAGCTCGGGCCGCTTCTCGACCTGTTTCTGTCCGATCCGCGGAGCCAGGCGGCGTTGGTGGGATTCGATTCCGAACCACACCTTGTCCGCGATTACACTCATTCGACCGAGGACATGAACCAGGCGCTGAAGACCATGGAGCCGGGCGATGGCGGGGACGCAATTCTGGATACGATCAGCTACGCGGTGGATCTTCTTGAGTCGCAGCCCAAGGAGTTCCGGCGGGTTCTGCTGCTGATCAGCGAGGAACGCGATCATGGCAGCAAGCACACCAAAGTGGAGCAGGTGATCCAAAAGATCGGACAGTCGGATGTACTGGTGCTGACGGTGTCATTTTCGCCTGTTCAGGCGGAGTTTGCGCACGACATTAAGGATTCAGGCGAGAACCGGACCATGAACATGGTATCGGCCCTGGTGGCGCTGGTGCAGGCGTTTCGCAAGAACGTGACCAGAGAAATTGCGCTGATGAGCGGCGGCGAGTATACGACGTTCACGAGCGACAAGAAATTTGAGCAGCGAGTGGTGGACGAAGCCAAGCACGCGCGGAACCGGTACCTGTTGACGTTCCGGCCGACGAATCCATCGCCGGGATTGCATACGCTGCGGGTGCGCCTGGCGCAGGATTATGGAGCCCACGTCGTGGCCCGCGCCAACTATTGGGTAGGCGAAGAGCCCTAGTCTAGAGCAGGGAATCTAATAATAACTGCTGTTTCAGTTCCCAATTAAACTTGAAATCATTTAGATTCCGTGGCAACAGTTGACGGTTCGCGCTGAAAATCGCTGCACACGGGCCGATTCCGGGGTAGTAATCCGAAGCGATGAGCGCATTGCGATTTACCGAAGCGATGACCAATGGGATTCTCGCCGGTTGCGAAGAGCTTCTTCACAAATGTCTCGTTGACCACCGCCACCTTCGCGGAATTCGCGGTATCCTGCGCACTGATCCCGCGTCCCATCAGCAGTTTCGTTCCCACAGAA
>DASXGD010000369.1:0-2082 GCA_036489245.1 Occallatibacter sp.
CACCGCGATTCTCGCCACCCCCACCCGCACACAGCATCGCGCCCTCGATCTGCTCGGCGTCATCCCCACCGCGTAGACAGACCGACACCGCCCCTGCAAGCTATATCAATGCCTTGCGCTCGAAAGAGGGCAAAGTTCGGATTAATCAGGTGCCGCTTTAGGGCGCAACCCGTTGTCGCCGCAGTCGGCTGACCGAAATGGCCGTTGTGGTTCGAAGCGCGGCGGTTAGGAATTGAGGCATTTCGCGGTGGCGGCGGAGGCCGTTTATCGCGGGGGCGGCGGCGCCGCTACGTTTCGCGGTGCGGGCGGCGGGGCGCGGTTCGAGGACCGATGGGCGGTGGGGTAGCGCGAGGACCAGCAGCAGGCGCCGCGGTTCCCCTCACCTGCTGCTGACCGGGCGAACTGACGCTGGATTTTCTCGTGTCAGCTGAATTTCTTCTGTTTCATGACGAATTGTGAGGGATATTCCCTCACGCAGCGCGTATTTGACGTTCTCCACGCCGATTTCGACTTCTAATATCTGGCCGCGGTACGTCACGGGAAACCGAAGGATCGCGTTGTCCTCAGGCGCACGACGCGGCCAGAAGGATAAATGCCCGTCATCGTCCCGCATGCCGCCAAGCCCGTAGGTCATCATCATCCAGCTGCCCCCCGTCGAGGCGATATGACAACCGTCTTTGACATTACCGCCGACATCTGCGAGGTCCATCAGTAGTGCTGCAGTGCCGTACCGGATCGCCTTTTCGACATCGCCGACCTGAGCGGCGATAATTGCCTCCACGCAGGAGGACAACGATGAGTCGCCTGTGGTCAAGGGATCGTAGAATTCAAAGTTACGTTTCTTGGCCTCCGCGGTAAACGCGTCGCCGAGCAGGAACATGGCCAATACCACGTCCGCCTGTTTGATCACTTGCTTCCGGTAAATATTGAGCGGATGGTAAAACAGCAGCAGCGGGTAGTGGTCGTGCGGCGTGTTTCGGAAATCCCAGGGCTCCCTGTCCAAAAAGCTGTCATCCTGCGGGATAATGTTCAGCTTTTCATCATACGGCACATACATGCTCTCTGCCGCCCGTATCCATCCCTCCACCTCAGAGGGCTCGAGCGCTGTTTTGTGCACGAGCGCGTCATACGCACGTGGGTTTGTCGCCCGCAAAGACTTGATGGTCTCGGCTGCGTAGCGCAGATTTTCCCGAGCCATCAAGTTGGTATACGCGTTGTTATTCACAACGGTGTTATATTCGTCAGGCCCGGTGACGGAGTTGAGGCAGAATTTTCCGCCTTTTGCGTCCGAGTAAAAATCCCAAGTTCTGCCATAGGCGTGCCGTTTCCACGAGCATCTCGGCGCCGCAGTCCCGCAGGAACGCCTCATCACCGGTCGCCTGTACGTATTTGCGCAGCGCATACATGATGTCCGCGTTGATGTGGTACTGCGCGGTCCCGGCGGCGTAGTACGCGGATGCTTCTTCGCCGCTGATGGTGCGCCACGGGAACATCGCGCCGCGATGGCCCAGTTCCCTAGCGCGCGCCCGCGCCTGCGGCAGCATCTTGTAGCGGAAGGTCAGTAGATTCTTGGCAATCCGAGGAGAGGTATAGATTAGAAACGGCAGCAGGTAGATTTCGGTGTCCCAGAAATAATGACCCTCATACGCCTGCCCGGTGAGACCCTTGGCCGGCACACCGGCGTCTTCCGCACGCGCCGAGGCCTGCAGGATGTGGAACAGGTTGAAGCGGATCGCTTGCTGGATCTCTATGGTGCTGCGCTTCGTGCGTTCTTCTCTGACATCCCTGACGCGGACATCGCCACGGCGCCAATAATCCTCCATGTACTGCTCTTGGGAAAGGAGCAACTCCTGGAACCCCTGGGTCGCCATGCGATCCATAGTCCACTCCGCGCGGCCGCAGAGTTCTTCAACCGAAGCCGTCCCCGACGTGTGATAGACCATGAATTTGGCGAGATCGATTGAACAGCCGGGACGGGCGTCGATTGTGAAAGCGATCTGGCCAAAATCCTCGGTGTAGGAAACCTTGTGGGCATGCGGGCATGAAGTCTCCAGCGCGTGGTCAGTCGCGCACGCCAGCATC
>DASXGD010000437.1:0-4736 GCA_036489245.1 Occallatibacter sp.
CTTCGGTTATGTCAACTCCGGCTTGCAAGAGTTCGTAGACGGCCAGGCCTACCAGTACCGGCAGGCATTGAATCTGTCTAGCGATGTTCCAATCGCTTTGTGGGGCATGGGCTTGTATGCGCACGACGAATGGAAAGTCACTTCGAAGTTGACGCTGACTCTGGCGCTGCGCGCCGAGCGGAACTCCAACCCCGTGTGCCAGTTCAACTGCTTCGCGAACTTCAAGGGCTTGGGCGCTTGGCAAGAGTGACCCAGTAACGTCCGGCTGAAATGACCCAGTCTGAGAATGGGACTGGGAACGGGAATGAGATCAGAGGGCCATCATCCATGCCGAAGGCATGGTATGGCAGGAGGGGAGGGACAAGCGATATCATCCACGCCGCAGGCGTGCGGGTTGGTTTTCCATCATCCGTGCCGAAGGCGCGCACGGTGCCGGCACCGAAGAGCGGGCCTTACTGTGTTGGCGCGATGCGTTCGAGCTTGTGGCGGAGATATTGGAAGTAGTCCGGGCGGACGCGCAAGTTGAGCACTTCCTCGATTACGGGGAGGAAATAGGCCAGCGAACGAATCGTGGCCAATGGCGGGGCATCGGCAGACCGGATCAGGCGGCGCGTCGCCGCCAACACGAATGCGTTTTCGATCACGCTCACCGAGACACCGCGTTGGTAGAGTTGTGCTGCCACCACCCGGTCTGGACCGCGGACCTTCCCCATCGTGCCCGGCGTTTTGCGATACGCTTCCAGAACCCGGCGAATATATTCTTCCTGGCCGCGGCCGTCGTCCATGGTGATGCCCTCACCCTTGCAACTCGCGCAGCGACGGCCCGTCAATGAGCACGGTGTGGCAATAGTGTCGCAGGCGGCTCAGCAGGGCCTCCACCATCGGCCGGCTGCCCAGGAAGTTCGGCCACTCGTCATATACGAGATTCGTAGTGATGATGGTGGAATGCTGCCGGTAGCGCTCTTCCATCAGCTTGAAGAAAATGTTCGACTGCTCGGGTTTCAGATTCAAATACCCTAGCTCGTCAATCAGCAAAAGATCCAGCCGTGCCAGGCGCTTAAGCAGTTGGCGTGTCGAGCGGTCGGCCAGCGATGCATACATCTCATCGAATAGGTCTTGCGCACGGACGAACTGACAGCGGTAGCCATTCTCTAGCGCCTTCAGCAGCAGACCACAAGCCAATCCGGTTTTGCCCCTACCGGTTTGTCCGACCAGAACAATGTTTTCCGCCTTGGCGATAAACTCCAACTCCGCAAACCCGCGAATCTGTTTGCGGTTCACGCCTGGCTGGCGGGGGAAGGGGAACGTATCCAGCGACCAGCGCTCGGGCAGATTGGCACGCCGGATGCGCCACTCCAAGGCGCCCTCCTGCTTGGCCTGCCACTGCGCGCGCACCAGGCGCGTTAGGAACTCCGAGTAGCTGATGTCGTCCTTGTCGGCGGCGCGCAACTGTTCGTCATAGATCTCCAGGACGCGCCGCAGCTTGAGATTCTTCAGCAGTTGTTCCAGTTCTTCAGTCATCGTCGGATCCCTCATCGAGCAGGAAGTACTCACGTGTCACGCGGCGCAAGATCATACGTTCCAGCCGGTCCAGGTCGTAAAGACCATACCGGCCGGCCTCGCGCACGGCCCCCAGCAGCGGCTCCCGTGGATACTCTCGCACC
Organism: Occallatibacter sp.; assembly: GCA_036489245.1. Taxonomy (GTDB): domain Bacteria; phylum Acidobacteriota; class Terriglobia; order Terriglobales; family Acidobacteriaceae; genus Telmatobacter. Next base: position 1,665 of record DASXGD010000437.1, read on the forward strand.
AGGCGCAACAGTTGCCGCAGGGCCAGCGTGATGACCTTGCGGCTCCGCTGTTTCAACCCCGCGACATAGTCGGCCAGCTCGGGCGCGGCGGTGACGATGGCCTTCTCTTCGGGATGCGGATCGGGGCGCGGCGGCGCGCTCTGGCCGCGCGGCGGCCGGTGCTCGGCGAGCAGGACTCGCTGGTGCTCGGCTTCGGCGATGCGCCGGTGCGTGACCAGGCGGCGGGCATCGAGCTGAATCTCGATCTTATCCTTGGTCTCGCGCACCTCCACGCGGCGGCCGATCCACTCCAGCGGGACAGAGTAGCGGTTGCTGTTCAGCGCGACATACCCTTCGATATCGACCAGGCGCTGATGTAGCCGGTAGACTTCTGGAATCCACGCTGGCAACGGCTTCAGATGCAGCCGCTCGACTGCGAACAGCTCACGCGGAACCGCACGGATATGTTTCTTGTAAGTCGAATTGACCTTATCGCACCACTCCCGCGCCCGCTGATTCAGATCCTCCCAACTGCTGAAGCTGCGCCCGGCCAGGAAGTTGTTCTCGATGAAATGGAAGGGACGCTCCACCCGCGCCGAACGGTTCGCATTCCCAATCGCGTGCGCTACGAACTGAAAGCCGAAACGCTCTCCAAAGGCGGCCATCTCCGGCACCGGCACCATCTCGCGTCCGCTGCCGCGCAGCACCACCACGTGCGTGTTATCGATCATGACGCGGGCTGTCGTTCCACCCATGTAACGCAGCGCGTCGGTGAGAAACAGCTTGCAGTCGAAACGGCGAAAAGTGGGGTAGCACTGGAAGAACAGCATCCGCGCATAGCACAGCACCGCCGAGGCGGTCTGCACCTTTCGTTTCTTGCCGGCGAGTTCGAGTTCGTGTGGAGACGTGTCGTGCTGAAGCTCCTCACCAGGCGCAAAATCATACTGCCCCGCCGGTGTTGGCGGTGCGTATCCGATTCCGTGCCGCCGGCAGAACGCCGTTAACGCGGCATACGACAACGCCGCGCCGCCGGAAGCCACCAACTCCTCATGGACTCGCACGAGATTCCCCTTGCACTTGGCGAAAAGCTCCAGGATCTGTTGCCGGTACGGCTCGGCTTTCTCCGGACGCTGCAATTCCGGCACGGTGGTGGAGTTCGAGCGCAGGACTTTGCGCACTGTCACGCGGGAGATCCCCAACACTCGCGCGATCTCGCGTTTGCCCACTCGCTGCGCATTCAGTTCCAGAATCGTGGTGCGTTGCGCTTGGCTCAACATGCGGTTTCTTCTCCGGTAGGATGGTTTCGTCGATGCGACGAAGTTGATTTTGAATGCGCTCGATCTGATGCCGCACAGTGTTGCTTTGCTGGTGATCCAACTCCGTGGCAGCAGCGCCCGCCAGCCGACGGTGCGCGCGGTTCACGATGGCGGCTATCATCTCCAGATCGCGCAATAGTTCGGCGCCGGTCCCTGCCGGAGCTTTCTCCTGCGCCTGCCGCTGGGTTTTGAAAAACAACTCGGGATCGTCCAGAATACGTTGGCGGATGGCGGGTGAGCCTTTACGCCAGGCCGCATACAGTTGGCCGGCTTCGCGCGTATCGCAGCGATGCTGGGCGAAGATCGTGGCCATCTGCTGGCAATCCTCCAGGCTTTGGCGCGCCACCGGCACCAGAAACTTCATGGCCACCTGTGCCAGGACCTTTCCCTCGCGCACCTGCTGCTGAATCGCTTCCGGCAGAAGCTCCACCAGCGCCAGCCGCCGTGTTACCCAACTCACACTGCGGTCGAACCGGCGCGCCAACTCATCCAGCCCGTAGCCGAAGCGCTGCTCCAGCTCCACCAACAGCCAGCCCACTTCCAACGCGCTCTCATGTTCGGACAACCGCAGCGAGCGGTCCAGCAGCATGGCCGCGGCCTCGCTCATCGGCCACACCACCGCTTCCACCGTGTCCCGGCTCAGTTGCTCCAACGCCGCGATCCGCTTATACCCGTCGATCACCACGTAGCGATCTGCGCAGCCTTCGGCGGCCACCACCACGATGGGCGTTTGCTGGCCCGAATCGGCCAGCGACGCCAACAACCGCCGCTGCCGCGCCGGATGCCGAACCCGCAGATGCTCCCAACACCGATCGAGCTGGTGAAACTCCAGTTGCATCAGACAGGCTGAATGTAAGGTGAGCGCTGCCCGTGGATCAATATGTCGGGACTAAGTCGCGCGCCTGCCGCCAGCGCCGCTCCCGCTCCCAAATGCGCTCGCAGGCGCGACGGCACGCCTGCGAACAGAAGTGTTGCAAGGGACTTCGCCGCTGGCGCGCGAATCTCTCGTAGCAGCCTGGCCGGTCGCACGAATGATCGAAAAAAATGTTCTGTAGTGATTACCCTCGCGGCCTCGTCAACTGCTTCTTGCTCTGGTGGTTTCCGGCTGCGGAGCCGCTCCCGGTAGCATCGGCTCTGGCCGTTGCGTTTCTGCTTACCCGCCGTCGTCGCCCGGTATCGTTGCTGCGCCTTCCAGCGCGACCATTTCCGCGCCGCCTCCCGGCAGCGCTCGCTGCAATACCGTTGGTGCGCTTGCCGGGGATGAAAACCGTGCTCGCACCCTTTGAGCAGACACCGCCGCATCCGCGGCCGGCGGGCCGATCGCTTCCGTCGATCCGCCTCTTGATTTTCGGGATGGCTTGTAGGACTCTCGGGAGGGCCCATGGGAGGTGATGACTCCCAGAAGCTCAGGCCCTGGAGGGGAATACTCTCCTCTCCGGGGCGCCATAAACCTCCGGCTCACAGCAAAATCAACACTGTATCGGAAAACTGCGGAGGGGATCTCGCGGGGACGCCACTTTCCCCGGCCAGCCCGGTCGTGGCTCAGCTACAGACCGCCTGGGTCATTTTTGGGAAGCAGACCTGGGTCACTTCTCGCAAGCGCCGAAGAATTAGCTGACCTGGAAAAATGTCAGCTATGCCGAGGTGGATGGTTTCTATCGCTTCCCATCTTTGAGCCCTGTAAAGTAGAGCGATGTCAGCAGGGCTACTCGGCAGCGCAAAAAACTAGGGTCGCCGCCGAGAACCGACGCTCGGGGCCGTCAACCCACCGGCCAGG
>DASXGD010000446.1:0-3726 GCA_036489245.1 Occallatibacter sp.
CCTGGCCGGGCGTGATATCGAGAAACATCTGGTCGGCGGTGGCTGAAACAACATGGACCGGGCCATTTCCGACGCTCACAGCGGGCCATTCAGGGTGCGGCAGTCGGCGCGAGAAGAATTGTCCCGGCGGCGGCAAGCCGACGCTGCCCTTAGTTACAATCGCTTCGAGCCTCTTGACCGAATCTTCGTCCGGGGCTCCGCCAATGTCGCCGGTTCCGAAGTAGTGGTAGTCGGTCGATACCCCTGTGACCTTGCCGTTGTTCTCCACGCGTGCGGCCCAGTCGCCTTGAAATCTTCGCTGGTCGTTCTGGCGTTGCGCATCGAGCAGCCCATCGCGTTTCTCGCGCAGCGCACGAAGTTCCTGCAGGTCCTTCGGATCGGGGGCCTGGCCGTTTTGCTGCGTCTCGGCGAGCTTGTGCTGGACTTCCATCATCCTGCTCTGCAGATCCGCGATTGCCGGATCTGGCGCCGGCGCAGGCAAGGGCGTGGTGAGGTCGGTTTCGATCCCGCCACTGTAGGAGCCGGGATTGATGCCAGCCATCACGCTCTCGCCATCGGGACCAACCCACACGCCCACGTTGAAGGGCGTCCCCTCGGGTGTCTTCTCGAGGGACTCCTCGCCGCCGCCCGCGGCCGATGAACCCCAGGTGAGTTTCTGGGTCGAAAAGCCTTTCACGCCGGAGTGCGCCAGGATGGTGGGAAGCGAGGCGGGAAATCCAAAACAATCGGGGAGCATGTATTCCGCGCTTGCCTTGCCGAACTCCTTGCGAAACCACTCATTCCCGTAGAGGACCTGGCGGATGATTGCTTCCGCGCTGGGTGCGTTCACGTCTCCCTCTTCCATCGACGAGCCAGCGGGAAACCACCTTCCCTCATCAATGTATTTCTTGACGCGCGCGTAGTCCTCGGGGAAGTACTCCTTCATGAAGCGATAGCGGTTGGCCCCGCTGAAATTGAATACATAATGCGGGTACTTCTCGAATAACCGGAAGTTATCTTCCATCGTGCTGCGAATGTATTGGTCAATGACCTGCGGATATTCCCAGCGCCATTCGGTGTCGAGGTGCGCGTATCCAACCACGTAGAGGGTCGGATCATTGCCCAGGTCCGGCTTGCTTGGAGCCTGCGCGCAGATCGCAAGAGGACTGGCGAGCAACGCAACCGAGCCCGCAATCAGGATGGAATGGAAATTTCGCATGGCAATTCTCCGCTGCGGGAAACCCGGGTCAACGCAATCGGTCCGCGCATTTGTTTTAAACACTTCGTGCGGCTTAAGGGAATACCGATGTCGAGTTCCGGCCTGTCATCGGCGCTGTCAGACTTCGCTATCAGGCCGCCAGGGGTCTGGGAAGCATCTAAAGCGGATTATATTCTTCCAAACCCCTGAATGGAAACGATACCACCCTGTTTTGAAGCACTATCTGGGATTGGGCTTGTTCGACGGCGGGGGGTTGGGGGTCTTGGAGGAGGAATGAGCCCCACTCAACTTTTCGCAAATCGCAAATTCCTGCTGGGCGCGGTCCTCGAGCCCCTCCTTGCGCAGGATCTGCGCCAGCTTGTAGTGAAGGGCGGACGTATCGGGCGCCAAAGTTACGGCCTGCTCGAGTTCGGCTTGTGCCTCCGGCAATTTGTTCATCCCCAGGTAGACCTTTCCCAGTTCCTCGTGAATGGCTGGATTCTTTGGCGACATCGCGACCGCCCTGGTCAGATAGGGAACGGCGTCGGCTCCCTGGTTGTTGTCGGCCAGGAGCGTGCCGAGATTGAGAAACGGCTGCGCATCGACAGGCTTCTCTCCCTGCCAATCGATCGCGGTTTCAAACGCTGCTCGCGCCTTGTCGTGGTTGTTCAGTTCTTTCCAGCAGAGCCCAATATTGTTCTCGGCCTCTACATACCTCGGGTGCAACGTCAGAGCGTGCTCAAAGCTGGAAATGGCTGCGGCAAATTCATTTTCGTTGTACTTCGTCCTGCCCAGCAGATACCACGCGTCGGCGTCGTTCGGGGTTTCAGACACGACTTGTGAAAACCATTTGTCTGCATCGCTGAAGTCGCTCAACAGCACATAATCCCCGGCCACAATCTTCAGTTCGTCGGCGCGCGGACGGCGGAACTTCGCGCCGACGGTGAATTCAGCCAGCGATTCCGTAGGTTTCTGACCGCGGAAGAGCGCATACCCCAGAAGGAAATGCGCATCGGCGCCGGAAGGATTGTTTGCGATGTAATCGCGGAGAAACGATTCAGACTCTTCGATCTTGCCCGCATCGAGAAGCGAGCGCGCTTTGGCGAGAGGATCTGCCGGAGCCTGGCCGAGCCCCGAAACCGTACCAAGAATGGCAGCCGCAAGAAAGGTGCGCCTGAGTTTATAACTATCGATCTTCATGGTAGAACTACTTCGCGCCTGCGGCACCGCAGTTGTCCATCTGCGTGAGCAATCGTCGCATATCCTCAACGTTCGGGCAATAGATGAGGGCCGTGGCAAGCGTGGCCCGCGCTCCTTGTCCGTCCCCGCTCATGCATTGCACCCGGGCCAGGTTCATAGCCAGGCCAGGTATGTCCTGGTTGTGATCGAAGGCCCGATTCAGGAGAACTTCCCCTTCCTTGAGTTTGCCCTCTTTCGCAAGCAGCGTTCCGAGGTTGGATAAAGCGATGAGGTCGGAGGGGGCGAGTTCGAGCACTCTTCTGAAAGCCGTCTCTGCCTCCGCATGTTCTCCGCGCTCGGCGCTCATATTTCCCAGGGCGTCCAATGCCGCGGCGTCCTGGGCGAGCCCGGATCGTTGCGCATTGAGTTCTTTCCACGCCGCGGACTCGCGGGATCGGTCGCCTTCGAGGAGAGCCTGATAGTTCGCCATGGCTTCGTCGCGCCCGGTGGTCCCGGGGGAAAAGATCGCGGTGAGCTCACCCCGATCGTTGCCCTGCGATTCCGCAGGCGCCGCTTCGGGGAGCTTGCGAATGCGGTGATCCGTCCAGGCGACATGCAGGACGTTGCGTGCTCCGGCGCGGGGCATATGACAACTTGTGCAGTCGTTCTGTTCCGGATGATGGGTTTTCGCAAACTCGGGCTGGTTATGGCAGGCCAGACATTTCGCTCGATAAAACGCGACTCGATGCGAGGCATCCGGCGTGTAGTGCGGGTCGTGACAATTCATGCACGACATGCGATCTCCGCTCATTCGCTTGCACGTGCTCTGGCTTAGCTGCTCCACTTCGCTGACCGCACGGTCGGTGAGATTGGCCCCGGTTCGGACGTAATAGGCAAGGTAGCGGGAGATGGGCTCGCCGGGGCGATAGTTGAGGGCTGACTGTCCGGCACGCTCGATTGAAACATCGCCCTCGAGATGGCAACTGATACAGATCGAGTCGCGCAGATCGGCATTGAGACTTGCCGGATTGATGATCTTTGCTTTGCCCTTTGTGGCGAGGTGTTGATCCGAGTCGCCGTGGCAGGACTCGCATGTAATTCCCCCATGGAGAAACGGCATTCCCTCATAACGATTCATGGTGCCCGGGACACTGGCCTGGACCGAGCTCATGTGGCAGCGGAGGCAACCGCTCTGCATAGGCAGCGGAGGTGGCATATGGTCCATTTCACCCAATCCGGGCTTCATGTCATAACTCGCGGAAGTCGCGTACCATGCGACGGGAGACTCGAAAAGATAGTCGCCAATCGAATACAGGTAGGTCGTTCCCAGATGCCCGGAACCGAGGAAGTAATCGAGGTGCATCTGGCCC
>DASXGD010000448.1:0-4824 GCA_036489245.1 Occallatibacter sp.
ACCACGCCGCCACACGAGAATGGCCCGATGTTGGGACTTCCCTTCTCGTCAAGCGCCACGTTCCAGCTCGTAATCGATCGCGACCAGTTGTTGAGAATTCCATTGAACGTTTCGGCCCACTTCGTCCAGTCCGTCTGGTAATCGGGCTGGGCAATGTCCGGACCTCCTTCGGTCCAGTACGCGCTCCTGGCGGGAAACGCATCGTGCACCCGCGTCATCACTGAGGGCTCACCCACATATCCGTGCCACGCGATCCCGTCGATCGACTCGTACACCGTCGGATCGCTCAGCTCGTCGAGGGCCCGGCCCCACAGGCTGTAGTTGTGATCCAGGACCCAGATCTTCGTATTCAGCCCGGCCTTGCGGAGCGCGGGACCGAGGTACTTTGCGGCGAATTCCATCTCCTGCTCCTGGGCCCAGAGGCAGGCCGGCATCCTTCCTTCCTGTTCGGCGTCGGTCTCGTTCTGCACCGTGACCGCATCGATGGGGACGCCCTCGGCCTTGTAGCCTTCGAGAAACTTCTGGAAGTACAGCGCGTATGGTCCAAAGCTGAGCTTGCGCATCGCGCCGCCGAGCATCGAGTTATTGGGTTTCATCCACCCGGGCGGGCTCCATGGCGAGGAAAACAGGAACAGGTCGGGATTCAGCTTGCGCGCCTCGCGGAGCATGGGCAGGATGTAGGCCTTGTCGTGATCGAGAGAGAATTTCTTCAGTTCGGGATCGGGCTCCGGACTGTCGTCGAAGCTGTATAGCGTCCGCGAATAGTCGCTCGCGCCGATGCAGGTGCGGCACACATTGAGTGCCATTTCACCGGGCGCAAACAGGTCGTGCATCACCGCCTGGCGCTCGTCGTCCTTCATCTGGCTCAGCACGTAGCACGAGGCATCGGTCATTGCTGCGCCGAAGCCGAGAATCTCCTGCCGGGTCGAACCAGGATCAACGACAAGCGCGCCGGCTGCTTGTGCAGCAGGCTTCCATCCCGGCCCCTCGGCCCTGGCGTGACGCTGTTCGCGATCGGTGCTCCACATGCGGACCGGGGATGGAGACTCACCCCACGCCGCAACCCGGCTCGATAAGGAAACAGCCGCCGCCGAGGCCGCTGCCGACTTGAGAAAACTCCTGCGGGAACGCTTCGCCATACAGGCTCCTTGCTCCATGGATGATGGAAGACGCAGGCATGATACCAGCGCCAGAGCCTTCAAGTAAAACGTTTGCGCAGGAATTCCGAGGGTTGGGCCCGTCGCCGTCCGGGGTGGCCAGGGTTGCGATGTATCTGGTCTTGTCGCAAGGGCCGGAAGGCGCGAAATTAAACCTGGCGGACTTCCGCCTCCAGCGCGGCCAGGATCTGCGCCGCCAATTGACTTACGCTCCCGGCCCCAAGAGTCAGAATCAGATCGCCTTCCTTCGCCTTGCCTGTAACGCCCGCCAGGGCCGCAGCGAAATCAGGCGCGAACTCCACCTGCGGACCCTCGATCTTGTTGGCCAGCAGTTCCGCCGTTACACCGGGAATCGGAGTCTCGCTCGCCGCGTAAATCGGAAGCACCGTCACGGTGTCCGCATCCCTGAACGCGGCGCTGAATTGTTCCAGCAGATCATGGGTGCGGGTGTAACGATGCGGCTGGAAGACCACATGGACACGCTTGTACCCGCACTCGCGCGCCGCCGCCAGGGTTGCGCGGATCTCGGTGGGATGGTGCCCGTAGTCGTCCACCACGGTGACGCCCCGCGCCTGCCCGCGTTGATGGAAACGGCGATCCACGCCCCGAAAACGGCTGATGCCCTCGGCAATCTTCGCCGAGTCGACCTCGAGCTGGTGGGCGATCGCCACTGCCGCAGTCGCATTCAACACGTTGTGGCGGCCGGGCACGTGCAGTTCAAGAGGCCCGATGGGTCCGGTGGCGGTCGAGACAACGAAACGCGAGAATGATCCCTTTTCGGTGCTCACGGAGGTGAGGCGGTAATCAGCCTCCGGCGCGGTCCCGTAGGTAAATACGCGCCTGCGGGCCCGGGGCAGAATCGCCGCCAGTTGCTCATTGTCGGTGCACGCCGTGACGGCTCCATAAAAAGGCACCTTGTCCATGAACGCGAGGAAGGCGCGCTCCACGTCGTCCATGTCGCTGTAGCAGTCCATATGCTCGCGATCGAGGTTGGTTACGATGGCCAGGATCGGCGACAGCTTCAAAAAAGAGCGGTCGCTCTCGTCTGCTTCGGCTACCAGGTACTGCGAAGCGCCCAGCCTCGCATTCGATCCCATGGCGTCCACGCGTCCGCCTACGACCACGGTGGGATCGAGGCCACCCGCACCCAGAACGCTGGCCACCATCGAAGTGGTTGTCGTTTTCCCGTGCATTCCCGCGATGGCGATGCCGTATTTCAAGCGCATCAGTTCGGCCAGCATCTCGGCGCGCTGGATGACCGGAATCTTGCGCGCGTGGGCCTCGAGAACCTCGGGGTTTGCGGCGCTCACCGCAGAGCTCGTAACCACCACCGTCGCCCCCGCCACGTGTCCGGCTTCGTGACCTTCATAGATCACCGCGCCAAGTTGCGCCAGCCGGTCGGTGATGGCGCTGCGGCGCAGATCGGACCCGGAGACCTTCATCTTCTGGTTGAGCAGGATTTCGGCGATACCGCTCATGCCGATACCGCCGATGCCAATGAAATGAGCGTGCTGGGAAGTGGCGAACATTCTTTGATCGATAGGTTAGGGTAGCATTCGCCACTCGTGCCGCGCCCCTGGCGCATTCGGTCGGAAGAGCTCTAAAAAGGTCGCGTTGAACCCGCCCAATCTCAAAAAGTTGCGCCTCTTTATTTTTGCGCCAATGCCGCAACCTTCTGAAAAGCCAGTGTTTGATCAGGACATAACCGGCGAAGTGGAGAGGCGGCAGGAACCAAGCCTCACCAGAAAAGCCGGACAGATCCGCACCCTTCGGGGCCGGGTCGGGTGGGACGGAGGTCCTATGAAACGCATGGCGAAGTGGATGTTGGCTGCAGCGGTGGTAGCGGGTGGATTGGGCTTGGGAACAACTTCGGCCCAGGCGGCCGAGTTCGGAGTGTATGTCCGCGGACCGGTGGCCTATGTTCCTCCATGCCCGGGACCGGGATATGAATGGGTTGCGGGCTATTACAGCGGCGGCTATTGGATGCCGGGACGCTGGAACTTTGTGGGCGCGAGGTACGGAGACAACTTCTACCGCGTGAACCGCTACTACGGCGACCGGGACGATCACCGCTACTTCCGCGACCGCGACGACCATCGCGACAGAGATCGCAATTGGGATCGGGATCACCACGATCGCGATGACCGGGGGGACCATTTCCGCCGGTAAATTACATAAACCCTAGAGTTCGACCCCCAGCGGCTCCTCCCACCCGGGAGGGGCCGCTTTACGTTGCAAGCGGCCCAAAATCCGGTCTGCCTGACCAGGCTCCGGAGGCGCGACAAGCCCTCTCGATTTCCGCTCCAAAGAAAGTACTTGCATAAACCGCAGCGCAGCGCGATTCTTGCCCTTGACCGCAACTTAATCGAATAACTGCTGTCTTAACAAGTGGAAGCCGGATGAGGAAAAAGTCCCGCCGGCGAGGTGCTGAAAACGGAGGAGAAATCCTCCGGGGCCCAGGTCGGGAACGAGGGGCGGCACGAGGAGGATCTCCATGAAGAACATACGCTTGGTTCTGCTTGCAATGTTTTTGATTGTGCCATTTGCGGCAACGTCGCATGCCCAGGTCGCGGTGGGAATCGGCGTTGGACCGGCGGTTGTGGCCGCTCCCTATGGCTACGGTCCCCCGGTCTGCGACTGGGGCTATTATGCCTACTATCCCTATTCCTGCGCTCCCTACGGCTATTACGGACCGAGCTGGTTTGCGGGCGGCGTCTTTATCGGCGCGGGCCCCTGGTATCACTGGGGCTGGGGCGGTCACTACCACGGCGGATGGGGTTATCACGGCGGCTATTACGGCGGCGGATACCATGGCGGACCCCGTCCGATGCCTTATGGGAGCGGATATCGCGCAGGCGGACCTCGCCCCATGCCTTATGGCGGTGGAGCGCATGCGTACAACGGCGGAGTGGGCCACTCTGCAGGCTATGTGGGCGGAGCCCGCATGCCTAGTGGCGGATTCAGCGGAGTCGGCCGGGTAGGCGGAGGTTTTGGCGGGGGCGCCCGCATGGGCGGTGGCGGTGGTGGATTCCACGGCGGCGGTGGTCACCGCTGATTTCTTCTGAGCATGGAGAAGCCCGTCTGCCTCGGCAGGCGGGCTTTTTGTTGCGCGCTATTTTCCAGCAGAAAGAACTCGGAATCTCATCTGGCCAGCTCGGCCAGGAGGTCGGCTATGCGCTCGGCCGCGTCGGGGTGCGCCTGCGTACGCGCGGCGGAAGCCATCGCCGCCAGCGTCTGGGTAGAGGAGAGCAGGCCGGTCAGGGCGTGGAGCAGTTTGGCGGGGACCTCAAGATCGGTTTCATCCAGCATGAAAGCGGCTCCCGCGTCGACCATGACCTCGGCATTGCGCTTCTGATGGTTGTCGGCCGCCGCTGCAAAGGGTACGAGCAACGCGGGTTTGCCCCCGGCGGCGAGTTCCGCCACGGTTGATGCCCCGCTGCGCGCCATCACCAGGTGCGCCTGGGCAAACCGGAACGGCATGTCGTTCAGAAACGGTTCGACTCTCCATCGCGAAGGATCGGCGCCGGTGGCAATGAATGCGGCCTGCGTCGATTCAAAATGGCGCACGCCACTCTGATGGAGAAGGATCAGTCCGGGGACCGCTTCCAGAAGCTCGGGGAGGATCCTGGGCAGGCTCTGGTTGAACAGCCGGGCGCCCTGTGAGCCT
>DASXGD010000148.1:0-10172 GCA_036489245.1 Occallatibacter sp.
GCGGCGCCATCCCTGAAACCCTGATCGAAGCCGAACTGTTCGGCCACGAAAAAGGCGCTTACACAGGTACCGTTGGATCCCGCGAGGGTTATCTCGAGCAATCAGGCGATGGCACGCTGTTCCTCGACGAAATCGGGGAGCTCAGCCTCTTCACCCAGGTGAAACTGCTCCGCGTTCTGCAGCAGCGCGAGTTCAGCCGCCTGGGCAGCAACCGCCTCATCCCTCTGCGCTCCCGCATCATCTTCGCCACCCACAGAAACCTGGCAGAGATGGTCACTCAGGGAAAATTTCGCCAGGATCTCTTCTATCGCATCAACGTGATGAAGATTGAAATCCCCTCTCTCAATGAGAGACCGGAGGATATCGCCCCCATCGCCAGTCATTTTCTTCAGCACTACGCGCGCGTCTTTCAGAAGCCTATGGCGGCAATCGAACCCGAAGCCATGGCCGTGCTCGAGGGTTATCCCTGGCCCGGGAACGTGCGCGAACTTGAGAACGTCATTCAGCGATCCATCATTCTCGCCCGGGGCAGATCCCTTCGTCTTGAAAACCTTCCTGCCGCACTGCGCGAAAAGGCACACGCCAGTGTTGAAGAAGCCGTCTCCGGAGGCACCTTCGAGCACAAGCTACGAGATTACAAGGTCCGCCTCGCCGCAGCGGCCATCCGCGAGAACAACGGAAATAAAACCCTTGCGGCCCGCAGTTTGAGCATCTCCCGCGCCTACCTGCACCGGCTCATCCGGCTGGCAGACCCGGGAGCGTTTTATGAAGACGATGAACTCAGTCCGACAGCATAGTTTGCCGGGCCGGAATTCGCATCAAAACTGCCGCTTCCGTATCCGATCGATGGGCCTCTCCGGCCCATCGATCGTTTTGCTTCGCTTTTTGCGATAATTGAGAGCGGAGGTCGATCCCGTGCACATCAGTTTTGGCACTTCGGTGCTCGTTTCCGTCATTGGCCTTCTTGGCGTCCTGGCCTGGCGGATCCGCGAAGGTCGTTCCGCTGTCACGGTGAAAAAGATCATCATCCCGCCGCTCGGCATGGCGACAGGATTTTCCATGTTCATTGTGCCTGCGTTCCGGGTTCCCTGGAGTTGGGCCGCGGTAGCCTTCCTCGTCGGGATGGTGGCCCTCGCCTATCCGCTGCTGGTTACGTCGAAACTGGTGCGCGACGGCAATGCCATCATGATGCGGCGCTCCAATGCTTTTTTCATTGTTATTGTCGCCCTGGCCGCGATCCGTTTCCTGGCCCGAGATTACCTCGACACCTACATGACCCTGCAGCAAACGGGCGGCCTGTTCTTTGTCCTCGCCTTTGGCATGATCCTGCGCTGGCGCCTGCGCATGTTGTCTGAATACCGAACCCTTGCAGCGCAGACTTCCCTTCCCGCCTGACCTGCGAACTGAATCCGCCTCATCCCCTTTTCGGGTAGTTTCCACTACCCAACGCACTGTCATTCTAGGCGGAGCGCAACCGGGTCCCCAACAACGGGTCTTCGTCGTCGGGGTTGGGAGCGGAGTCGAAGGATACAGGGTTGCACTTGAGTACCTGATATCAGCGAGACTTCCGCATGGACGACCACTCCAACCGAAACGCAATTGTCGCGCTCCTTCTCCCGCAGGGAGAAATCGAAAATAGCCCGGGGGTGGAGCGTAGCGAAACCCCGGGAAGAGGTCCCACGCGCATGCCGCCGCCCCGTAGGGTCGGCGCGATCCCGGCGACGTTGTTGACGAATCGGCGACGATCCGCTCACGACGTAGATCCGCCACTTATGCCCGCACTACCTCCGAGCTGTCATCCTGACCCCGAGCGTAGTGAAGGGGAAGGATGACACCGGGGGGTAACACTACGGGACGTATCACCGCCTTCGAAAAGAACGCCGCTCTTGCTCCGTGACGTCATAGGCTAGGAATGTAAGAGGAGCGCCGCAACTTCAATGCAAATCACCCCCCACGATCTTCTCCTCGTCGTCGACGTGCAGAATGACTTCTGCCCCGGCGGGCGACTGGCCGTCGCAGGCGGCGACCAGGTCATCCCGGTAATTCACAAAATCGCTCCACTCTTTCAGCACATTATTCTCACCCAGGACTGGCATTCCCCCAGCCACACCTCGTTCGCCAGCTCCCATCCGGGGAAGCGTCCCTTCGATCAGATACGACTCAGTTATGGCGAGCAGACTTTATGGCCGGACCACTGCGTTCAGGGAAGTAAAGGTGCCGAGTTCCACCCCGCGCTTCATCTGCCCCAGGCCGAGCTGGTCCTCCGCAAGGGCTTTCGCTCGCAGATCGACTCCTATTCCGCCTTCTTTGAAAACGACCGCGCCACCGCCACCGGCCTGGCCGGATATCTTCGCGAGCGCAATCTCACCCGCGTGTTTCTCGCCGGACTCGCCTATGACTACTGCGTGGCCTATTCGGCGCTCGACGCCCGCAGCCTCGGCATTCCCGTGGTCGTGGTGCGCGATGCCTGCCGCGCCATTGACTTGAACGGGTCGGTGGCGGAGATCGAGACCCAATTCGCGGCCGCTGGAGTGACCCTGATCGAGAGCCCCGCAATCGCCGGCTGACTCTCGAATCTTCGCCGCCCCGCGGTCCCCGGGCGCATACAATCGCAGCAGGTTCGCTCTGATCCGTCATGTCCCGCAACTTCTACATTCTTGCCGCGGTTCTCGGTTTCTTCGCCCTCCTGTCGGGAGCCATGTCGCTGGTGCCGTCGAGCTTTCAGCCCGGGCTGCCGGCGAACGGAACCTTGTGGCGCACGGTGGGCCTCGTACTGCTCCTCGCCAGCCTCGCCTTTGCCCTCATCGGCGTCATGAGCAACCTCTTCGAGCAGGTCGACCGGCGCAGCGAACAGGCCCGCCTCGACGCCCGCAGGAGGCGCCGCGGCGAAAAGAACTAGAATGGCAGCAGGGGGACGCTTCCCGCAGGTCGCGCACATCATCATGTACGAAGTCACTGTAGAGGCGGGTTTCTCTTCCGGCCATTACCTTCGCAATTACCACGGAAGGTGCGAAAACCCGCACGGCCATAATTACAAGGTCCGCGTCACTCTCGCCGGCGCCGAGCTCGATGCGACCGGCCTGCTGCTCGATTTCAAAATGCTCAAGCAGGTGATGCGTCCGGTCATCGACCGCATCGACCACCAGATGCTCAACGACCTCGAGCCCTTCACCACGCTGAATCCATCCGCCGAGAACATCGCCCGCTATTTCTACGACCAGACCAATGAGCAACTGGCGGGCATGACCGACGGCCGGGTGCGCGTAAAGGATTGCACCATCTGGGAGACCGACACCACCTCGGCAACTTACTACAGATAGGCTTGTGAACCGGCTCTCTTCATCCGGAAGACGTCTTTACGCCGACGCCTGCGCCGCGGTGACCACGCCGGCAGCAGCCGACCGGTCCACTGTAACAAGATTCCGCCCGCCCCGCTTGGAGCGATACAAAGCCTCGTCGCAGCGGCGCAAAAGTTCGAGCGGTGTGTCCAAGGGATGACTCGCCGCCACTCCTATGCTGACCGTCAACCGCACTCCGCCGGGCAAGTCGGTCAAACCCGCAATTTCCGCGCGCAGCCTCCCCGCAATTTCGCCCGACTGCTCCGTCGTTACCTCCCGGAGCAGGATCATGAATTCCTCGCCCCCGAATCGCGACAGGGCGTCGCTTGGCCGCATGGTATTACGCAGCGAATCACTCACACGGCGAATGACCTCATCGCCGGCCGGGTGTCCCCAGCGGTCGTTCACCTGCTTGAAACGGTCGATGTCGACCAGCAGAACGGCAACCGATTTTCCATTCTGGTTTGAACGCACCAGTTCCCGCGCCAGGATCTCTTCAAACGCCCGGCGGTTCAGCAATCCCGTCATGCCGTCGGTTTGCGCCATCCGGTGCAGATCACGGCGGTGAATACTGAGCGCCAGCCAGATCAGTCCGCACCCGGACCCGGCGTTGAGCATCAGGCTCAGGTAGGTGAACCCGGACTGAATCACGTCCATGTGCACAATTTCGGTGGGTGGATACAACACCGTCACGATGCCGCGGAGGATTTGGAGAATCACCACCAGCATCTGCAGCCACGCCAGCGCCGAAATCAGGGTTTGAAGCGCAGATGGCGCGTCGATCTGCTCCCCATCCGGTTCCTTATAGTGAAAGAGCATGGTCGCCTTGGCGCCCGCAAAGATTGCGAAACACGCGCTGCAGACAAGAATGCGCGATGGCAGGTCGGGACGGATGTACGTGAAACAGGCGTTAGCCCCGCAGGCCGCCGTCATGATCGCCACTCCCCAGGGGATGAACCCCGCCGTGAGATCCAGCGCGTCCGCCGTAGCCGAGTAGATCAACAACGAAGAAACGAAAAGCGACGCCTGGGCCAGCAGGATGGTTGCCCATGCCGGGGCGACAGGCCTCACGGCAATTAGCGCAACGCCCAGCAGCCCAAACGCCAGCGCCCAGCCCAGCAGCCGCACTCCGCGCAGTCCCGGCACGGTCCGGGCAATCACGCAGCACCCCGCCAGCATCAGCACCAGAGTGGCTGCGTACCCGTACATCAGATACGGCAGGTACACGTACGCGGAACCTCCCTCTGCCGGTCGCGAGGCACACGTTTTCCCGTCGCGTCTGTTTCTGCAGGACTTGGTTGCGTGCCCCAAAAAACCATGGAACGTTCCATCATTCTCCCACACCCGGGGCGTCGAGAGTCATACAACAAAGAGGGTATACAACGCCCCAAAGGCTCAACCCGAAGCCGGAAGTTCGAACCCTTGCGTCGAGATGCGCCCGTCTACACTGGTGAGGCGGAGGTCACCGGTCTGAGTGCGCCAAGACAAATGGACGAAAGTCCGTTCGGGGAGGCGCCGGAAGAGACAGCGGCGGTCATCGCAGCCCTGCAGGCGGAGAAGTCCGACGATTTTCCGCGGGCGGTTCGCGCCTTGCGCAACCGCAACTTCCGCCTCTTCTGGACCGGAAATTTTCTCTCCAACATCGGCACCTGGATGCAGAACGTGGCTCAGGGATGGCTCGTGCTCACGCTCACCAACTCGGCATTCTGGCTGGGCGTGGTGGGGTTTGCGGGGTCGATTCCGTTCCTGGTCTTCACCCTCTTCGGCGGCGTCGTTGCCGATCGGGTGAATAAGCAACGCCTGCTCCTCGTCACCCAAACGGCCATGATGGTCCTCGCGTTCCTGCTCGCCGCGCTGACGTATTTCAGACTTCTCAACGTATGGGGCGTGGCCGCCATCGCCTTCGCCAACGGCGTGGCCATGGCCATGAATGCGCCCAGCTACCAGGCCCTGGTGCCCAAGCTGGTCGGCCGCGAAGACCTGACCAATGCCATCGCGCTCAACTCGGCGCAATTCAACATGTCGCGCATCCTGGGCCCGACGCTGGGCGGCTACGCGATGGTGCTGTTCGGGGTGGCCGGCAATTTCTTCCTCAACGGGCTGAGCTTCGTCGCCGTGCTCTGGGCGCTCCTGAGACTGCGCTTTCCGGAGGAGAAGCCCGCCCGGCACGAAAGCGTGCTGCGGAGCCTGCGCAGCGGTTTTGTCTACCTCAACAGCCAGCCGCAGATGCGGGTATTGATGTGGATGACCGCGGCGGTGAGTTTCCTGGGATTGCCGTTCATTACCTTCATTCCCTATTTCGCCAAGATTCAACTCCATGCCGGCGAGAGCGGGCTGGGGTGGCTGCTGGCCTGCTCCGGCACTGGATCGGTGCTCGGTGCCGTCACCATCGCCGTGCTGGGCAACATCCGCCGCCGCGGGAAAGTCCTCACCCTGGCCGGCGTGGTGTTTTTTGCTGCCATCATGGCTTTCAGCGAGTCGCACCGATTTGCGTTCTCGGCATTCCTTGCCTTCTTCGAAGGTTTCAGCGGGATCCTCATGTTTTCCTGCTTCAACGTTTCGATTCAGCACCTGTCGAACGATGAGATGCGGGGGCGCATCATGAGCATCTACGCGACCAGTTTCCTGGGGCTACCGCCGTTGGGATCGCTACTGGCAGGCTGGCTCTCACGCCGCATGCCGACGGGCGATGTGCTGGCGCTCATGGCGGCCCTGGCAGCGCTGACGTTTATCGCCGTATTCATGTCCTCGCAGCCGTTGCGCGAACTGGACTGATCAACGATCTGCTGGAGTGAAGCGAACTCGATGCGGGATCGGTTCGAGACGGGCCGAAGCCAAGCGGACAATTTAAGCTGAGCCTCGCGCAATGAATCCCAAAAAACAATGGCCTGCGCAAGAATCTGCGCAGGCCAGTTCGTGTGATCGACCGAACTAGACCGCCCTCGGGGTTCGCTCTCCTGGTTCGCCCTCCCGGTTCGAATACAGCGGCGGCTCTCGTCCGTCTAGGGTTCGTCTTCGGTAGCAGGCCAGCCCGCCGACCCTGCGCAGGGCTCCGTGGACCTGTATGCGTTGATGGTGTCGACAGTGTCATGCGACTCCGCACGTGGCTCCCGCGCCCTGTACGCATTGATGGTGTCGGGGCTTCTGCCAAAGTTTTCACCGGTATGGCTGCTCTCGAATTTCTCGCCTGCGGAAGAGACATCCTCTCCGCCTGCGGTCTTCAGATTGTCTTTGGCGCGCGCGACTTCTTCCCACCGATCGCGATCGATCGAAGCGGGAACATCATCTTCGTTTACACGCCCTTCGAAACGCTTCGCTTCATATTCCGGATTTTTACCAGCCATAATCAGAACTCCTGATGATTGACGAGGTTAACGCTCGCCTTGATCGATCACCTGCTTTCAGCCAAACCTCTCCAACCTTGCCGTCTGATGCCGGCTCCCGCCCGGCGCGTTGCACCCGAGAAATGATGCGGCAACCAGGCGAACGACCGGAGCGGCGTCCTTGCCCGGCTCCCGATCGGTGCCAATCGAAGAAAGCCCGCCGTCAATTCATCTGGCTGGATTTGGACTGGACGTATTTGTCGAAGGGAATCTCAAAATAAAACAGCTCGTGCCCCTCCGCATCCCGCAACGCATGCAGATGCAGCTTGGAGCCCTTGAGCGGATCATCGAGCTGCGACACGTCGTAAAACAGAAAGCCGGCCCGCGTCGTGTGGGCCTCGACCACCAGCGCTCCATACTCGAAGGTGTTGAAATCCTCTTCGACGTCCTTGTTGCTCGCTTTCGGCTTCATCTTGATGGGGGGGAGCGGGCCGGGCATGGGAATCCGGCCTCCCTCCCGCTCCTTGCGGGTCATCAGCCGTTCGATGTCCTCCGGTTCAGCAGCCTGGATGCGCTGGCCGGACTTGGTCTGGAACAGAATCCGCGCGTCCCGCAGCGAAATAGGCTTGTCACCATTGTTGGTCACGATCAGACGCACCGGCATGACCCCGTGACCCAGGTAGTCGACGCGAAATATCGACTCCTTTTGCCGCGTATCATACGGTTCCGCGGCGATCGCCACCTTTTCCTTCTCATGCACCTCGACCGCCGCAAACTCGGTAGCCGGCTGCACCGGCGGCGGAGTGTGGTCGTTCGCCCCGGCGGGCAACCCCAGCCCGGCAACAATCAGCGGCAACCATCGAAAGAACCTCATCCTCCGGCGACCCTCAGTCCCGACGACTGTATCATTTGATGGGTTAGACACCACAAACCCGCAATCCGTCTCGCATGATTCTCTTTTTCTACAACCTGGCCCTGTTCGGAGCCCTGGTGGCCGGATCCCCGTGGTGGCTGTGGCGGATGGCCACGACGCAGAAATACCGCGAGGGGATAGGAGAGCGGCTGGGACGGGTCCCGAAACACATCGTGGGCGCCGATTCCCGCGATCCGGCGCGGCCCGTGATCTGGCTTCATGCCGTTTCGGTCGGCGAAATTCTGGCCGTCGGGCGGCTGGTCGCGGAACTGGACCGGGACTTTCGCCGCCACCGGGTGATGATCTCCACCACCACACGCACCGGCCAGGCCCTGGCCCGCGAGCGCTTCGGCGCCGGCCGCGTCTTCTACTGCCCCCTGGACCTGCCCTGGGCCGTCCGCGCTTACCTCAACGCGCTCCGCCCCCAGCTGCTCATCCTCGCGGAGACTGAATTCTGGCCCAACCTGCTGAGCGGATGTTTCCGCCGAAACATCCCGGTGGCCGTCGTCAACGCCCGCATCTCCGACCGGTCGTGGCCCCGTTACAAGATGCTTCAGCGGCTCTGGCGCCCCATTCTCGGCGGGATCAGCCGCGTGTTGGCGCAGACCGAAACCGACGCCGTCCGCCTGCGCGCGCTGGGCTGCCGGCCCGATGCGGTTACTGTCGCCGGGAACCTGAAATTCGACGTTCGCATCACGGAGGAAGCGGAAGCCACCCGGCTTCTCAAGGCGTGGGCGCCGCCGCCCCGGTTTCTGGTTGCGGGAAGCACCCTGGAAGGAGAAGAGGCCGCGATCATTGCCGCCCGGGAAACGCTTGCCGCCGCCGATCCTGCGCTGGTCATCATCCTGGCGCCGCGCCATCCGGAACGATTTGCAGCTGTCGCCGCATTACTTGAAGCATCCCGGGTTCCATGGATCCGCCGCTCGGAGTGGAAACCTCAGCCGTCCGAGAATCTTCACGCAATCCAGGTCGTGCTCCTCGATACGATCGGCGAACTGGCCTCGGTCTACTCGGTCGCCTCGGTGGCCCTGGTCGGGGGCAGCCTGGTTCCGGCCGGCGGACACAACCCGCTCGAGCCGGCGCAATTCGGTGTTCCCATCGTCATGGGTCCTCACTACGCCAATTTCCGCGCCATCACTGACGATCTCCTGGCCCATCAGGCCATCCGCATCGTCCCGAAAGAAGAGTTGGCTCCGGCGATCGTCGGGCTATTAAGCGACCCGGCCGAATCCAGGGCGATGGGCGGCCGGGCACGGCAAGTTTTTGAGCAACAGGCGGGGGCGACAGGCTGGTGTGTCGATTCCATTCGTGGCCTGCTCGGATACCCTCCGAAGGCTCCGGCCCCCGCCGCCCAGGCGCCGTCGGAGCATCGGGCATGACCGCCAGCGAGACCGCGCGGCGAATGCTCCTTCCCCTCACCCCGCTCTACCGCCTCGGCCTGGCCCTTCGCGAATCGCGCCTGCGTTCTGGCCGGGAACCGGTCCGCCGCCTGCGTTTTCCCGTCATCAGTATCGGCAACCTCTCCACCGGGGGTGCCGGCAAGACTCCGTTTGCGATCGCCCTGGCCAGGACGCTCACCGAGGCGGGCTTTGCCGTCGACGTGCTTTCCCGCGGCTTCGGTCGCCAGGCCAATTTCCCGGCCCGCGTCCGGCCCGACGGAACCGCCGCGGAATTCGGCGATGAGCCGCTCCTCATCGCCCGCGAGTCCGGAGTCCCGGTGTACGTGGCCAGTCAACGCTACCAAGCCGGTCTCCTCGCCGAATCCGACGCTCCGCTCGATCCCAGACAGCTCGTGAACCTGCCCGGGAACTTACAACCTCAAAAAGAGGCCGTCATCCCAAAAGATGATGCCATCCAAAATGATGCCGTCATCCAAAAAAATGCTGTCATCCAAAATGAGGCCGTCATCCAAAATGATGCTGTCATCCTGAGCGAAGGTCGCGGAGCGACCGCAGTCGAAGGACCTGCGTTTCGGGCCATCGACCGCCGCCCTCAACGCCCCCTGCTCCACATCCTCGACGACGCCTTTCAGCATCGCCAGCTCTATCGCGACATCGACATCCTGCTCCTCAACCCCGACGACTGGCACGACCGCCTCCTTCCCGCCGGCAACCTCCGCGAACCGCGCCGGGCTGCCATGCGCGCCAGTGTCATCGCCATCCCGGCCACCGACCCCGCCCTCGAAACCGAACTCCGCACATGGGGCTGGCAAGGCCCGATCTGGCGCCTCCATCGGCGAATGGAGGTCCCCCCGGTCAACGATCCGGTGGTAGCCTTTTGCGGCATCGCGCGCCCCGGGCAGTTCTTTGCCGGGCTGGAAGCCGGCGGATTGCGCATTGCCGGCCGGTTCGCTTTCCGCGATCACCACCCCTACGCCGCTCGCGATCTTGATCGCCTTCAGGCCGCCGCTCGTGCCGCCGGCGCAGCCGCCCTCGTCACGACTGCCAAGGACGAGGTCAGGCTGGCCCCTCTCCTTGCCGCGCTCCCCCCGGATCTGCCTCTGCTCACCTCCCGGCTCCGCATTGAAATCGAGGAGGAATCCGCAGCCCTGGAATGGCTCGTCACCATGCTCAACTCCATTCCGCCCCGCCCGCCCCT
>DASXGD010000479.1:0-6289 GCA_036489245.1 Occallatibacter sp.
CCAATGTCAGGTTGTCGCGGCGTCTCACGTGTTCAATCTCGTGAGCGGCGACGGCCTCAATCTGCGCGTCTGTCAATTGTTCCGAGATTCCGGCCGGCCACAACAACACCGGGCGCATGATCCCGAAAATCCCCGGCTCGACGGCTCGCGCTGACACGAGCAACGGAATCGGCCTGCGAATACTGGCGCTGCGCTCCGTTCTCCGCAACGCTTCCACTTCGCGCCCTTCGAATGTCGGGACTGCATCCCTGGCCGCGCTCGCCGCTCGGCGCCACGCGAGCGCCCATCGCGCCAGCACGATGGCCGCACCGGTCAGCCAGACCAGCAACAACAGTGCCGGCACGATTTGAGGCAGATGCGCCGGATGGGTGATCGTGGCGAAATCCCGGATCGGCGCTGCCTTCGTCTGCTGGAAAGGCTGGCCGATCTCGTCCGCCGCCGTGTAGAGTGCCGACCCGATCAGTCTTCCCGCTACCGGCCTGGCCCACTGCGCTCCCAGGCTCGCCAGCAGGGCGAACGGAACCAGAAACTTTACCGACGCGAACATCCACACCGAGTAGCGGACGCGCGCCGGGTTTGCCCGCAGCGCCAGCGTCAGAATCCATGCCAACAATGCCACGCACGTCGACTGCCACAGGTGGTTAAACAGCGCGGCTGCCCAGCCGGAACTCAAGAACTGAGGGATGGTCATGATTTCCTCTCCCCGTTTCCATCTTTGGAGAGATTGCGCAACTGCCGCTCCGCATCTTTCACGTCCTCCAGTGACAGCTTCCCGGTCTCGATGAGGTGCGCCATCACTGGTTGCGTACGGCCGCCGAAAATTGCCAGCATATCGTCAATGAGCCGGCGTTGCGCTGCTTCGCGCGAGATGGCCGGCGCAAAAACATGGAAGTTGCCCACCTTCCTGACCCGCCGCACGATTTCTTTCGCTTCCATGCGGTTCACGGTGGTCTGGATGGTGGTATACGCCGGCCGCTTCCTGACGGCAAAGGATTCCTGGATCTCGCGTATGGAGCACTCGCCTCGGGTCCACAGCGTCTCCATGATCTGAAATTCAAGTCGCGATAATTTCGGTGGCGGCAATTCGATCTCCTACATTTGTAGTAATTGCTACCACCTTCGTAGTTTTCTTGTCAAGGGCCTTTGCATCGGCCCGCCGGCGCTACCGGAATCGGGTTCACCGGCCGGGAAGAAACCTCATGGATAGGACGTTTCCGAAATGCAATGGTCTCAATGGTTACCGGATTTTAGCGGGCCCCCGGTTCCGATCCAGTCTTCGGTTTGCGCAGGCCGAAGTTCGCCGGGGCCGCTGCTCCCTCCGACGCCATCAGCGGACGTATACTGGACACACGGCCTGCACGAACGGAGTCAGCCTATGCCAGCGTACGAGTATCAATGCGATTCCTGCGACAACCGGTTCGAGGCGCGACAGAAGATGTCGGAACCCGCGCTGGACATGTGCCCGCGGTGTCGAGGACACGTGCGCAGGCTGATCAGCGGCGGCGCCGGGGCAATCTCGAAGGGAAGCTCGCCGGCTTCAAGCTATATGCAGCCGCAGTGCAATTTCGAAGGCGGCTGTTGCGGCGGCGGCTGTGCGCAAGCCAACGGATCTGCGTGTGACGCATAGCGGCTGAGCGCCCGCTCGCACCGCCTTATCATTTATGAAAGCCCTGTCTTCGCTCTCATGCCCGCAGGTATATCCTTGGTCTGATCGGGTAATTCGCCATGAAAAACGGTGAAGTGCGGGAAGAGCACCCGGACGGCCGCTCCGGGGAGCCGACCCACCATCAACAAAGCCAACCCGATGATTACAGGACGATTGAAGCTGTCGAACCGGAGGATGGCGAGGATGAACTTTCGCCCGCGTCCGGCTCCGATGAAACTCCGGGGGACAAGCTGGACACTTTGTTTCCCGTCGCCGTAACGGTGGAGAGCGAAGCCGAAGAGCAGCAGTCGCCGTCGCTCCCCTTTCCCGTGGTGGGGTTTGGCGCTTCGGCGGGCGGCCTCCAGGCCTTCAAGGAAATCCTCGAAAACCTCCATCCAAACACTGGCATGTCGTTCGTGCTGGTTTCGCATCTTGCGCCGGATCAGAAGAGCTTCCTCTCCGAAATTGTCGAGAGGTATACCCTGATGCCGGTCCATTCGATCGAGGATGGACAGCAGCTCCAGCCAAATCACCTGTATGTTTTGCTTCCCAACCAGACGCTTACGCTGCACGACGGGCTTTTCCGGGTGGAGCCGCGATCCACGCACGATCGAATTCCCCGTCCCATCGACACATTTTTCCGATCGCTGGCCGCGGAGCAGAAGAATCATGCCATTGGGGTCGTGCTTTCGGGAGCCGATTCGGACGGAGCGCTGGGGCTCAAAGTCATCAAGGGGGAAGGCGGCATTGCCATCGTCCAGAGCCCGGACTCCGCCTTGCATAGCGGCATGCCGCTCAGTTCGATTGCCTCCGACCACATCGACCTGATTATTCCTCCCGCCGAAATCGCGGTGGAACTGGACCGGCTCGCGACACAATTCTCCCGCCCCGAAGTTCGTTCTCTTCAGGATGGCAGCATCTCCCCGGATGACGAACAGTCATTTCAGAAGATTCTGCAGCTGGTCCGCTCGTTCTCCGGCATCGATCTGCGCCAATACAAGCCGGAAACGGTTCGCCGCCGCATTGCGCGCCGGATGCTCCTGCTCCGCATGGAGCAGCTCACTTCGTATTACCGGTTCCTGCAAGTGCGCGTCGACGAACTGCGCCTTCTGCAGGAAGATGTCCTGATCAATGTAACTCGATTCTTCCGCGACGGCGATTTCTGGGATTCGATCCGCACCAGTGTTCTCCCCGCCTTGTTAGAGGACCGGCCGGTAGACAGACCCTTGCGTGTCTGGTGCGCCGGATGCTCTACAGGCGAAGAAGCGTATTCTCTGGCGATCACGATCCTCGAGTATCTGTCGAATCACAAGATCGACGTACCGGTGCAGATCTTCGGCACCGACGCCAGCGATCAGTCGATTGAGACGGCGCGCGTCGCCGCTTACCCAGAGACCCTGGTGGGGGAAATCTCGCCCGAACGTCTGCGCCGCTATTTCGTGAAGGTCGATCGCGGCTACCAGATTTCCAAGCGCGTGCGCGATATCTGCATTTTTGCCCGCCAGAACGTCGCCACCGAGCCTCCTTTCTCGCATATCGACATCCTCAGTTGCCGCAACGTCATGATCTATTTCAGCCAGCCGCTGCAGCGGCAGGTCATGGCCACCTTTCACTACGCGCTGGAGACCGACGGCTACTTGCTGCTGGGTATGTCGGAAGGGCTGCGCGACTACGGCGACGTGTTCAATACTGTCGATCGCAAGCACAAGATCTATCTGAAAACCGGCGCCAGCATGAGGCTGCAGTTTGAACCTCCGCACAGCCATGCGATTGCGCAGACTGCGGGCGGTGCGGGTCCTGCAGTGGCCGAGATCGAAAGCGCGGCGTGGCCTGAATCGGACTTGCAGCGCGCCGCTGACCGCCTCGTCCTGGCGCGTTTTGGCCCCCCTGGGCTGATCATCGATGAGCGCATGAACGTGCTGCAATCGCGGGGACAATCCTCGCAGTATATGGACATTATGCCGGGCGTGGTGAGTTGGAACCTGTTGCGGGTGTTGCGCGACAATGTCGCCAACGAAGTCCGGAAAGCGGCCCACCGCGCCATCCACGACAACGCGCCCGCATCTGAGATCGCCGTCATCAATGATGAGCGCGGGGAGCAGCACGTCCAGATTGACGTACTCCCGATTGCCGCAGCCGCGGCGCGTTCCCGTTGTTACCTGGTTCTGTTTCACACGCTTCCGGAAGGCGGGGCGGCTCAATCGATCGAGAGGCTGCTGCATCCGCAGCTCACCGTGGATGAAAAGGACCGATTGATTGCGCAACTGCGCCAGGACCTGAGCTCGAGCCGTTTTCACCTGCAATCTCTGGTTGAGGAACGGGACGTCCGCAACCAGGAACTGGTGTCGGCCAACGAGGAAATCCAGTCGGCGAACGAAGAACTGCAAAGCACCAACGAAGAACTCGAGACCACCAAGGAAGAGCTCCAGAGCGCCAACGAAGAACTGCAGACCGTGAACGACGAGCTGCAGCAGCGCAACAACGTTCTCACCCAGACCGGCAACGACCTGACCAACCTGCTCAACAGCGTGAACATTCCTTTGCTGATGCTCACCAGCGACCTGCATATCCGGCAGTTCACGCCGCCCATGCAACGGCTGCTCAATGTCCGCTCCGCCGACGTTGGCCGCTCCATCAGCGAAATTCGGCTTCAGCTCAGCCTCGAAAACATCGAACCGATCCTGAGCGACGTAATGGAGACGCTGGGCACGCGGGAGCTCGAAGTGCAGGACCGCGACGGACGCTGGCACCTGCTGCGGGTCCGCCCCTACCGCACCTCGGAAAACAAGATCGAGGGCCTGGTTGTGGTTCTGGTGGACATCGACCAGCTGCGGCGCAGCCAGCGACACCTGGTGGACGCGCGCGATTTCGCCAGCTCGGTGGTGGAGAGCGTGCCCGTTCCCATTGTCGTTCTCAACCAGGACTCCACGATCCGCTCGGTCAACACCGCATTCCGCGACCTGGCCAAGATGGAGGCCAGGGAACTGGAAAACCGCTCCCTGCCCGACCTCGTTCATCATCTCTGGGGTCTCGATGGCCTCCGGGGCAAGCTGGAATCCGCGATGCAGGCGGAGAACGGCCAGGCGGTTGAATTCGAGCATCAATCGACGGGCGGGCGGCGCAAGACGCTGCTTATCAAGATCCAGGCCCTCTCCACCGACGGCAGCCGCGTGCTGGTGCTCATGATCGAGGACATCACCCTGCGCCGGGAAGCCGAAATCCTGATTTCGCAACAAAAGGAAGCGCTCGAAGGGGAGATCGAAATCGCGGCGCGCAAGCTCAATCGCACCCAGGAAGAGCTGCGCGGCCTCACCGCCCATCTATTTACAGGGCAGGAGGAAGAGCGGCAGCGCGTGGCCCGCGAGTTGCACGATGACATCAGCCAGCGCCTGAGCGTGCTCGAGATCCTGCTGCACGAAATCGAGACGGGCGATCGCACAGGAGTCGATCTGGAACGCATTGAATCTGCCCGCTCCCTGGTTCAGTCGCTGAATACCGATGTGCGCCAGATTTCGCATCGCCTGCACCCGGCGATCCTGCAGGACCTGGGATTGCCAGCCGCTCTCAAGGCCATGGTGCAGGAGTTCGGCCACCGGGAAAATATGCCGGCGACCTACACCAGTGAAGCGCTTCCGGAAACGTGGTCCTCTGAAGCCGCAACAGCCATCTACCGGATTGCGCAGGAGGCCTTGCGCAACGTTTCAAAACACGCCGGCAAAACTCATGTGAAGGTGATGCTGGCGGGCATCGACAGCCAGTTGGAGCTGCGGGTGATGGATTTCGGCCTCGGCTTTGACCAGGACTCGGACGACCCGGGCCACGGGCTGGGCATGATCTCGATGCAGGAGAGAGCCCGCCTGGCGGGCGGTACGCTCGCCGTCAAGTCTTTCCTCGGTCAGGGAACGACCGTCACCGCAATGGTTCCGCTGGATCACCATGGCTAAACGCCTGCTGATTGCCGACGACCATGCGCTCATGCTGGATGGCCTGACGCGCCTGCTGTCGGGTGAATTTACGATCGTCGGCACCGCCGCCGATGGCCGCACTCTCGTTTCCGAAGCAGAACGTCTCCACCCGGACGTGGTGCTGCTCGACATCGGCATGCCGGAGTTGAACGGGATCGAGGCGGCGCGCAGCGTCAGCAAGATGCAGCCCGCTCCGAAGATCGTATTCGTGACCCAGCAACTTGACCCTGCCTACGTGCACGCCGCCTTTACGGCCGGGGCCAAGGCCTATGTGGCCAAACAGTCGGCAACAACGGAACTGGTGGAGGCGATCCACCGGGCGCTCAAGGATCAGTATTATGTGACGCCGCTGGTGGGAGAAGAAGCGGCGCTGCTCGCCCGACAGCATCCAAACAAGAACCCCTCGGCATTCTTCGGCGGAACATTGACACAGCGCCAGCGCGAAGTCCTGCAACTGGTCGCGGAGGGAAAAACGACGAAGGAAATTTCCTCCGCCCTCAACATTTCTCCCAAGACGGTCGAATTCCATCGCAACAGTCTTATGGACGAATTGGGGGTCCGCACGACCGCCGAACTTACGCGCTACGCCATCTCTCACGGCATCATCAGCTGAAGATCGCCTCCGCAATCTCTATCGTAGACAACTACTACGACCAGAAACCCCGGATTTTCCCCAGTT
>DASXGD010000173.1:0-5486 GCA_036489245.1 Occallatibacter sp.
GGTTGCCCGCAGAGCCTTCTTGAGCCGCTCGCTTCCCGTTGCCTCCACCGCGCGCTCCAGGCGCGCCTTCAATTCCTCTCCGCTGGCCACCCGGCTCAGGGCCTCGATCGCCCCCGGCGCTTCCCGTTCTTCGCGCTCGATCATCCCCACCAGAAAGTCAATGGCCTCGGGCAGGCGCGTCAGCGCGATCGCGCTCAGCAGGACTCCGCCAAACCACTCATCCGTAATTCCCTTCTGCCGATCAAGCAATACGGCCAGGGCGGCCTGGTTGCGCATCTCCGCCAGCGCAAACGCCGCCTCGCCGGCGGCATCATCTCCAGCCTCGAGAAAGCGCGCCACAAAAGGAATCGCCTGATCGCGCTCGATTGCCAGCAGCGCGGCGAAACATTGACCCAGCACCTCCGGGTCCTCGCCGGCAATCAACGCGCGAAGCCGCAAAACCGCCACCGCCATCTCACCCAGTTGAGCCAGCGCTCGCACCGCCTCCACACGTACGCTCTTGTCCTTGTCGACGAGCGGTTCAAGAAGCAGGATGAGCAGTTCCTGATTGTCGAGCCCGTTGCAGGCTACCAGCGCATGAGCGCAGGTGGCGCGCAGGGTTCCGGCAGAATCTGACAGCCCGCCCCAGGTCGGCTCCATTTGATGATGGCGCAGGCCGCGCAGAAACACATCCTTGTCGCGACATTCAAGTTTCGCCAGCGCGCGGCTCAGCGCATTCTTCGCCCAGCACTGCGGATCGGTCTTCTCAGCATTTATGAAGAAGCGGTCGTATGCTGCCGCGAGGTCCGGCATCAGGTCCGACAAGCCGCCATCTTCCGCCAGCCGCGCGGCCTTGGCGACCAGAAAGTTGCTGCGATTTGCGAGGGATTTCTTGACCAGCGCGACCGCGTCGGCGTCCAGCTCGCGGCCCCTGAGGTCCTCCAGTGCCGCCATTTTCTCGTCGAATCCGCGGTGCGCCATGGCGTCTACACTATGCGGCAAGCTCGTCCGAATCGATTCACTGATGCTCTATTTTGTTTTTACGAGCGACTGCAGCGGAACCAGCATGTCTTCCTTGCGCATCACCAGGTTGGTGGCGTTCAGCGTTGCCAGCTCAAATCCGTGCCCGTGCGTGATCGCATCGGTCGGGCAAGCCTCCACGCAATAGCCGCAGAAGATACAGCGGTTGTAATCGATGTTGTAGACCTTGGCGTAGCGCTCCGACGACGAGATGCGCTTCTCCTCGGTATTCTCTGCGGCCTCGATGTAGATGCAGTTCGATGGGCAGGCCGCGGCACACAGAAAACACGCCACGCATTTTTCCAGCCCGTTCTCGTCCCGTTGCAACACATGCGCGCCACGAAACCGCTGCTCAAATTTGGCTCCCTTCAGCGGACCCGGACCGTCGGGATAATTTTCCACCTCGGTGGGGCGGAATATCTCGCTGAACGTGATGCTCATGCCTTTGGCGATGCCGGCGATGTTGCGCACGATCGACATGTGGGTAGTATACGATGAGCGGCGAAAGGCACTCCAGCGTAACTCCGGTTGGCCCGGCCGCAGCACCGACCGATGTTGACTCGCAATCACCAACGAACTGCAGCACAAAGTTAGGTGCTGGAGTTCATTGGCCGACTACACGCTGCATTCCCCCGAAGCGCCCGTTACTTATGCTCTTCGGGATGGCGCGTCTCGGGGGGATGCGACTCAGTACGGTGACCCTGGACAGGAGCTGGATGCGGTTCGGGTCGGACATGCGGTTCGGGCCGGGGTTGCGGCAGGGGCCGGACTTCAGGTCTCACGTCACGATCGGCTTCGATCGGCCGGTTCACCGCCAGGTTGGTGGGGTGGGCGTGGTCGGGCGTTACAACCTGCTCACGGTTGTTGCGGAAACTCTCTTCATGCTGCACCTGCGTCGTCATGCGAGGTGCGATGGGCTCGCGCCGCGCCGCGATTTCGACCGGCCTTGGGCGAACCTCAACACCGCCGTTTCCGCCGTTGTAGCTGACACGTGTGATGTTGGTGACACGGGTGATGTTGGTGTAGTTGTACGCATTGTGCACGACGGTCGTGTTTACGTTCGTAACGGCGCGGTTGTAAGAGAAATGGCCGCCGTTCCAATAGCCACCTTCATAGCCGGCGCCCCCGTAGCCGTGACCATAGTTGATGCCCCCGTAATAACCGACGTGTCTGCCCCAATATCCGGGGTGACGGACGTATCGCCCCCCGAGGAAGCCCCAAAAACCGGGAGTCCAGAGAGCGCCGGTATAGGGAGCGCGGGTCCATACGCCCGGCACCCAGTAGTAGTTGGTATTTGTGTAGTTCCAGTAGCTGGGTGTCCAGATGTAGCCATCACCTGGGCAGGGCGGCTGATTATAGTCAGGAAGCGCCGGGGGCGGTTCTGGAGCACTAGCTACCGGAGGCTCGGCATAGTCGTTTTCTTCGGTCGACGCGGCCGAATCAGTGCTGTAATCGGGCGACGCAGCCTGCGAGCCACCGGAAGAGGCAGGCGGAGCTGCGCTGCTGGTGTAAGAGGCTGGCGCCAGGTTTGCTGCAGCGGGATCCTGTCCTTGATCCGCCTGGCTTTGGGCACTCGTATCCGTGCTGGCCTGGTCCTGATTACCATGACATCCGACGGCGCAAACAACCACCGCCAGAGATGCGACCGGAAGCAATAGGAAGAATCTGGCGGATCGAGTCATTTTAATCTCCAAAAGATATGTAGGGTTTGATGCAAGCGATGGTGGAATTTTGCCTGACGGTGATTACCTAAACGTTAATGATGTGCGTGAGGCGGCACAGACCGGCCCTGGTTGTTGGCCGGAGGTGTGGTTGTCGGCCGACGTTCCATCCGCGGATGGATAGTTTGTGCGCACAGAACGGAATCCTGCCCTCGTGCCAGCCCTTCCGCCCCTCCCTGCGCCAGGCAAAGCCGTTGCTTCATGCCTTCGGCTTCCTTCCCGCTCAGGAGTTGGGTTCGTTCGAGGCCGCTGAATGAGTCCAGGTCATAACGAAACACAAAATCCTCTGCCGGCTTCTGCTTGCCATAATCGAAGTGATTCCAGGTTGCCACCAGTTGACGCCCGTCCGGCTCCGCGAGCGCCGCGCAGACATGCGTCACCGTCACGCCTTCGGGCGAGGCCGCGCTCCACATCGGCACAGCCTGCCCACCGCGTATCCAATGGGCATTCCAGATGTGCTGCGACCGGTCATAGTACAACGCGGTAAAGTAGGTCGTTGCCGCGCACTCGCCGCAGTCGTCGTAGAGCAATCCCAGTTCTCGCTGCGAATTCCCCGAAAACTGCATCCGGTCCAGCCAGCGCAGGTTAACTCCCTTCAGCAACGGAGTCAGCGCATGCGTGGTGAGAGAGATGCTCCACAAGTTGAAGGTATCCGAACTGGGCGAAGCTTCCGGATTGCTCCGCAGCGAGGTCACCACCAGCGCCGCGTCGTAGAGCACCCCAATCTCGCGGATGGAACTCCATTTTTCCGCCCCCAGTGCGCGCGTCACCCAGACGATCACGTCCTGATCTTTAGCCGAGTGAAAGTCCATCCACCGAAAGGAGTCCTCCTGCGCGTGGAGCGGTGCGGAGTTCGAGAGCGCGACCAGGATCCAACCCAATGAAAACAGGAGCCGAGACGGACTACCGGGCATGGTTTAGATATAGCAGACTTCACCCGAACTGGCAGCAGTTTGGAGCCGCTTCGCGTGTCCGCGGAACGCGCAACATTCTGACATGGAACCAACGTCGAGGTCGCTGACTCGACGATTACCGAATCACAGCCCCAGCTTTGCCCAGATCCCATCCACGCGAGCCTTCGTCGCCGCATCCATCTCGATCATCGCCGGCCACGGACGCTCGAAGCCTTCCGCCTTCCACTTGCGCGTGGCATCAATGCCCATTTTTGATCCGTAATTGGGCATCCGCGACGCGTGATCGAGCGAGTCGACCGGCCCCAGCGTGAATTGAATGTCGCGCTCGGGGTCAATGTTATTCGCCACCCGCAGCACCACTTCGCCGACGTCCTGAACATCGCAATCCTCGTCGACCACAATAATGCACTTGGTGAACATCGCCTGCCCCAGCGACCAGACCGCATTCATCACCTTGCGCGCCTGCCCTGGATAACTCTTCTTGATCGACACCAGGATCAGGTTGTGAAACACCGCTTCCACCGGCAGATGAATATCCACAATCTCCGGAATCGTCATCTTCATCGCCGGCAGAAAGATTCGCTCCACGGCCTTGCCCATCCACGCATCTTCCATGGGCGGCTTGCCCACGATCGTTGCCGCATAAATCGGGTCGCGGCGGTGGGTAATGCAGGTCAGGTGAAATACCGGATACTCGTCGGTCAACGTATAGAACCCGGTGTGGTCGCCAAACGGACCTTCGCTGCGCAGTTCCCCCAATTCCACATAGCCTTCGAGGACGATCTCCGCGTGCGCCGGAACCTCGAGATCGACCGTCTCGCATTTCACGATCTCCACGGGCTTGCCGCGCAGAAACCCGGCGATCATGAACTCTTCCACTTCCGGCGGCGCGGGAACGATGGCCGAGAACGTCGTCGCCGGATCGGTTCCGATCGCTACCGCAACCTCAAATCGCGAACCTTTCTGCTTGCCCAGCGTAACTTGCGGCAGGCCGCCGATGGCCCCGTCGGGAACGCTTACCGCACCACCCGCCGATTCGGCCATGATCGCCACCCGGGCAGACCTCTCGCCAATCTTCCCCGAGTCCGCTGCATCGCTCATCGCGGCCGCACGCATCGCTTCGCGGTAGTGCTCCGCAGCCACCTTCTGCCGCTGCCAGTGCATGCCCGTGGTCTGGCCGTCGTACACCTGCATCCGGTACATGCCGATGTTGCGTTTGCCGCTGCGCGGGTCGCGCGTGTGCACGCAGGGAAGCGTAATGAACCGGCCCCCATCGTGCGGCCAGCACTTCAGAATCGGAAACGCATTGAGGTCGAAACCCTCGCGCAGAATGACTTCTTTGCAGCGAGCCTCTTTGGCGCTCACGGTCTTCGGAAATGCGCTCGTCAGCGCCCCCAGTTGCGGCAGCATCTTGAGCTTGTCAAACAAACCCTCCGGCGCCTTGAGATGCATCAGCCCCGAAATCCGGTCCGCAATTTCTTCGATTCTCTCCACCCCCAGGGCCAGAGCCATGCGTCGTTGGCTGCCGAACTGGTTGATCAGGACCTTGTGCCCCGGATACCCTTTGACGTTCTCGAACAGCAGCGCCGGGCCGCCCGGCGCGGCTTTGTTTGATCCTGAATTCTCGCCGCCGCGCGCGCCGATTTTCGACACCCGGTCGGTAATCTCGGTGATTTCCAGTTCCGGCGAGACCTCTTCTCGGATTCGCCGAAGTTCGCCCTGCTTCTCCAGCGTTTTGATCCAATCGCGCAGATCATCGTAAGCCAATGTTTTTTTTCCCCAACCCATACTAAGGCTTTTTGAAACGGCCGGGTTTTGCCTTTCACAATGCATATGTGGCATACTCGCGCGC
>DASXGD010000547.1:0-24223 GCA_036489245.1 Occallatibacter sp.
AGCGCGTCGTTGGGATCGGCCTGGATCTGGCAGGGGCCCCACTGGCAGAGCGGCTCGGGATAGAGCATGATCGGCAGCGGGCGCGGGCCGACACCCGTGGGCTGCGTGCCGACCTCCAGGTCGTACATCGAGTCCACGCAGGAGTCGGCCATGATCGAGACCGAGAAATCGGAGTGCAGCATCCACTTCTTGATGCGGAAGGGCCACGTGTTCGCCTGGAAGGGGCCGTTGCTCCCCTGCCGCGAGCTGGGGTGAGCGCCGGGATAGGTCGGGAGATCGGGATGCTGGATGGCGATTACCTGCCCGACCTCGTTCGACAGCGCGAGCAGGGTGCTCTTGAAGCTGACACGTTTGTTGTTATCCCACTCGATGTAGGGGTTCGTCGTTACGTCTGCCACGCCGCCATACGCAACCCCGCGCAGGATGCCACCGACTTCTTCCCGCGTGCGCGTCACCGCGATGCGCAGGCCTTGCGAGAGCGTGGAGCAGCCCGCCGAGCGCATGCTTGATGTCAATGGCACGCCGGAGCGGCCATAGTAGGCCGCGTGGTCCTTGTCTTCGTATTCAGCGGAGTCCTGCTGGTATTGCAGCTCGACGTTCGCGAAGGTGACCTTCAGATATTCGAAGGAGGCGGAGATCGGCGTGATCGAAAGCGACTGGTAGAGCATCGAGCCGACGGTGTAGGAATCGGTCGGCACCGCCGAGTAGCGGATGCCCATTTTCAGCTTGCCGAACTCGAAGCAGAAGTAGCCGAGCGCGCAGTTGAGGATCTCCGTCAGCCAGTCGCGGAAAGGTTTGCGCTCGGCGACCGCGCCCTGGAATTGGAACTGCTGCTCCTTGTTGGGCTGGCCGATGGGCGCGATGTAGCCCGCCGACTGGGCCTGCGCCAGGGTCATGGAGTGGGTCGTCGGCGGGTTGCCGGTCCACCAGGAGAATGTGTTGTTGTTGATGTCCAGGTTCGGAAAGAACAAGGCTTGGCCCGCAGGCGTGATCTGGTACGCCGCCACAACGGTGCCAACGACCGGATCGACGTACAGGTCGGCGATATCGGCGCAGCCGGTGCCGTCGGAGCGCGTGATCGAGCCGAGCACCAGATAGGAGAGCTGCGTGGCCGCGTCTGAGTTATAGACACCGAGCGCGCGGAGATAGCTGTTGGCCGCGACCCAGAAGGGGTTCACGCAGCCCTTCGTCAGTGTGCGGTTGCCGGATGAATCGAACGTATTGCCGATCAGCCCGAAGCGGATCGGGCACTGCATGGTGTGCGACTCAGCGGTGGTCGGCGCGAGGCCGCCGGTATTGGGGGCTTTGTTGTAGCGGATCTCGCAGAGCGCCGTCCCCGCCGCGTAGGGGATGATCCGGTTGGCGCTACCGGCATTCGAGAAGTTCTTATCGTAGAGATCCCACCGCTGCGGCGAGCCCTGGCCGAGCGAGAACGCATCGATGCCGTCCCACGGCGACGTCCCCAGGTGGGCGGGGTCATAACCCAGCGATTGCCTGAGCCCGTAGGTCGGCTGGTAGCCGGTGATGTTGAGGTTGCTGTCCACCTTCAGCCCCTGCGGGAAGAAGCCGTCAGCGGTGGGCGCGACGATGAACTTGTAGCCGTCGGCGTTGGTTTGAACGCTCATGCCTTCGAATTCCGCGATGGGCCCGGCACCGACCACACCCAGGACGTCCATGTAGGCCGACTCGTCGCGCACGGCGGCCACCAGACAGTTCGACCAGAAGGCGCGCTGCGGTGAGCCCAGGTAGTTGCACCAGATCTCCTGGAGCGGCTGCCCCCAGATCGAATCCGAGAGGATCGAGGTCGAGGTAACCGTCGAGCGAAAGAAGCCGCCGATGATGCCGGTGCCGTTGTCGCGGATGACGACCGACTGCGGCTGCTCGGGGTGGCCGCCGAAGTACGGGGACATCCCATGGGACAGGCAGCCGTTCGGAGAGTTGAAGAAGTAATCGCAGGAGGCCGCGTTGCCGTGGCCGCCGCCCTGGGTTGTCCACGGGCATGGCCTGACGCCGGGCTGGGTGTCCTTGTCGAAGGGCTTCCAGCACTGCCGCGTAACCACGTGCGGCGGGTAGGCCTGCGTGACCGGGTAGAGGCCATCCGAGCACTGCACGCTCATCTGCGCCGAGCCATCGACCTGCCAGGACATAATGATGCCCTTCCAGAGCTGAAGCAGGACGCCCGTGCCGACGTGGAAGAAGCTCAGATCGATGCCCGCGAATTCAATCGAGCAGTCGTTGATCAGCTTCGTCATGGTGCGATCCGCGTTGCCGAAGAGGAAGCGCACGTTCTCCGAGCGCCCATCGATGGACTGCGACATGATGACATCCGACGTGCCGGGCACGCCGATGCTCTGCAAGCGCGGCAGAAAGGTGGTCGGGCTCGCGGCACCGGGGAAGCCGGTCACGTTGACGCGCCGGTCGGAGAGGTAGATGTCGGGCACCGCGCTATTGCGCACTTTGATGTGAACGAGCGGGATCAGCACCTGGACTTCGGAGGCGAGCGCCTGGGCGAGCGCATCGGTCGGGAAGCGCGTAACGACGGAGCTGATCGCGGCGGTCGGTGCCTTGGAGGGGTCGATGATTTCGAGGAACGTGAGGCCGGTCTGCGCGTGCGTGGCCAGCTCGGTGATCGAGACCGGCGGCACATCGAAGACCACCTCAACATCGGTGAAGGTTGAGCGGTCGTTACTCGGCACCGGGTACATGAAGGACTGGTAGGAACCTTGCGTGGCGTCGAAGAAATCGAGCAGGTACTTGCGGTCCTTGTAGTTCAAAACGGACTTGACGAACTGAAACTTGCGCGCGCCAGAGCCGACGCCGTAGCGCTGAATCGCCAGCGTGGCCTGCTCTCCAAAGCGATGCTCGCAAATCGTATAGTCGATACTTGTGCCATATCCGTACTCGCTCTTCAGCGAGAACGTGAGACCGCTCTTGACGGGCACTGGTACAACTATGCGACCGATGGTGTCTGCCACTGCTTCCCTCGCATCTGAAATTCGACTAATCGGTGCGCCCACGTCAGGAATTCATCCACGGTCAACTCCCGCTTGGCTAAATTGCACGTCCCGCAGCAGGCCACGCAATTCCCAGGTATGTATCCTTTGCTGTTGTCTACGCGATCAATCCCGCTCGCTATAAAGCGCCCGTTGTACTCTGGATGCACGACAACGCGGGCTGGCGGAGCGCCGCAGTAGGCGCATGCTGATTCAAAAAACCTGCCCGCTTCTTCATCTGAAATTGAAAAATCAAGCTTTCGGCCTTTTGCCTCCTGCTTATATTGCCGAAGTAGAAAGCGCTTGGCGGCTTCGCCTTCAGGCAGCCGATTCGCGCGGGAGTAACACCCACAGCTCCTCTGGTAGCTCTTAAGGTTCGCTGAACGCGCGACAATGTGTCTCCCACACTCGCAACAGCAGAGCCATTGCGGGTTCCGATTCCGGGCCTCAGGGAGGCGGCGAACGACCGTGAGCTTACCGAATCGCTGGCCGGTGAGGTCGTGCATTTTCGTTTCACTCATTAGCCGAGCGCTCGCACAGCCGCAGCTTTTTATGCCGCGTTGTAAGTATGAGGCCCGAAGTAATTTCCTGGCCCCGCATTCGCACAGGCACCACCAAGTCACTTGAGATCGGAGCGTCTTCCGGCCCTTTGGGCACTTATCTGAAATATGATTAGGCCCGCGCTCTATGACTCTAAGTAGGCCAAATTGCTGCCCGGTGATGTCAAGCGCGTTGCGTCCCCTTCCCGCCATCTCACGCAACCTCCACAAGCATGAGATTCCCCACGGTGTGCCGACCGAGGTCCGAACGCTCCGACCAGCTACCGCGAAAGAAGCAGGTCGCGCGGCCTTGCGTGTTGCTGCCGTCCGCCGTGAAGTTGGAGCCGGTCTTCTGGCCGGGAGCCACGCCGAACGGATCGTAGAAGTAGAACGGGTTCAGGCCGCCCTGCGCGGTCGTCTCGAAGAAGGTCCGCAGGCTCGCGAGCTGCGCGGTATTGAGGCGCTTCGCGAGCGTCCAGGTCCGCAGCGCGCGTGGCGCGTTGGTCCCGTCCTGAATCAGCGACCGCTCGAAGGTGCCGTCGTTATAGCTGATCGTGACCAGCGGATAGAGGTGGGTCTCGGCGAACGAAGTACTCAACGACTGCGGGAACACCGCCCCCGCCGCGACCACCGCTGGCTTGAGGTTATAAGGCATCAGCTCGCGATGCTCCCTGGCTCGGCCATTGTCAGCGCCTGATTGACGCGCCCGTTCGAGTTCTGCATGGCCATCGCATACTGCGA
This sequence comes from Occallatibacter sp., assembly GCA_036489245.1. Classification (GTDB taxonomy): domain Bacteria; phylum Acidobacteriota; class Terriglobia; order Terriglobales; family Acidobacteriaceae; genus Telmatobacter. The sequence goes on from DASXGD010000547.1 coordinate 4,274, forward strand.
CGAAATCACATCCGGCGACACAACGTTGCCTTGCATGAACCGCGCCGCATCCTGGCCGCCGATATTCAACGACAGCGAGACGTTGCCGCCCGGCGCTCCGAGCGCGTGCGTGGGCGTGCCACCATAGACCGGCAGCGAGGAGCCGTAGCTATACGCCTGCCCGTACTGATACGTGGCCTGCTGGAAGAGGCCGCCGCCCGATTCAACGAGCGATGCGCCATGCGCTTCGTTCACGCCCGAAGGGAACAGGTTGCTCTGGCCCGTGCCAGCCGCATAGAGGCCGAGCATATGCCGTACCTCGGGCGAGCGTACTGCAATCGACACGCGGCCACCGTAGGACGACTTCGCGATGGAGACGACCTGATCGGCGGCGCTGTTGTTGATATTGATTCTGTAAAGGCCCAACACCAGCCGCTTCGCTTCGTTCCTCGGCGACTCCACTCCCGCGAGGATCTCGGCCATGCCGACGGTCAGCCCCACGCCAGCGCCGATAGCCGCGCCCAGCGGGCCGCCCGCCGCGAAGCCCACCCCAGCGCCGCCGACCATGCCTTCGAACGCGCCCAGGCTGGTGCCGCGACTCTCGCCGAGCAGGCCCTGGTTCACGAGCATCATGCCAGCGGTCCCGGCGGCCATCTTCATCGCTGGTGATTTCGCGATGGACTTGAGGCCGCCAACAAAGCCGCCGCCCGCCGCCGCCTTCCCTGCCGCCGCGCCCGCGCTGCCCTCGCCTCCAGCGTCCTCGGCGTCGGCTTTCGAGCCAAGCCCGAAAAGCTCTTTCAGGTTTGCGCCCATCTTCGCGAAGCCGCCGAGCGCCGTCCTACTGAAGAGGCCGAGCGCAGCGGTGCCCAGGCCGCCGCCACGTCCACCCCCGCCGCCACCGCCAGGAACGCCGACACCGCCGGGCGTGTCGAAGAAGCCGCCGCCACCTCCGCCGCCGAAGCCGGGGAAGTACGATCCGCCGGGAGCGAAGCCTGCGGTGCCACCGGGCCCGATGCCCAGCGCGGAAAGCGCAAGGCTGGCCTCGGGGCTCATCCCTGGAATATTAAATGGCACACCCACGCCGCCGCCGCTCAGGTTCACGATGGTGGAGCCGCCGGTCCCGCCGCCACCGCGATACCCGCCGATGGAAAAGATCGACGTGCCAGCGCCACCCCCGCCGCCGCCATCGAGCGGCACCATATAGAACGGCTTCCCCCTGCTGCCGTCGGGCTTGCCGCCGAACATGTCGCGGAAGCTGCCCGCGATGCCGCCGGTGCCGGTCGCGCCGAAAATAACCGGGTGCAACGCGCGCGAGGTCATCTCGCTCAGGCCGCTCACGATGGGATGGAGCGCGGCCTCAGTGATGGTCGAGCGGAGCTGCGAGCCAAACTTCTTCGGATCGGTGAAGAGCGTGTGATAGAGCGGCTCGACGGCCTTCTCGATCTCGCCCATCTGCTGCTTGATCTCGTTCGCGTAGGCCTCCATGTAGCGATTGCGGGCCTCGGCCTCCTTCTCCGCCTGATCCATGCGGAGTGCGTGCAGCGCCATCTCGCGGCTGGCCTCATCGACGTACAGGTCGGAGATCTTGGCTCTCTTCCTTTCGAACTCCTCCCGCGCGTCGTCAGCCGCCGCCTGGAAGAGCTGGGCCTGTTCCGACATGCGGGTCTCGATGTTCTGCGGGCCGAGGATGAGCCCTACCTTTGCCGCCCCTACCGTCGTCGTTTTGTTCAGCCTGTCGGAAGCGCCGAGCAGCTCCTCTGCGGCGCGAATGTATTCTTCGCTGGTCTTCCCGGTGCCCTCCGACCAGACTTTCTGATCCTTGCGGAAGGCCTCGGTGACTCGACTCAAGTAGGCCTCGCCACTGAATTGGCGCGCGGCCTGCTCGGGTGTGGTGGGCTCGCCCATCAGCAGGCCTGAAACTTTCCCCGCTTCCGCTCTGGCTTCGGCGATCCCTTTCTGGATGGCCTGGGAGGCCTCCTCCCGCCGCCGGTCCTGAAGGTCTTTTTGCGCCCGCTCGACCATTGCTTGCGTAGCGCCGGGCCGGGCTTGAAACTCCATCAGCTCCCGATCCGCAGGAAGCATGCCATAGGGGAATTTACGTTTTATTGCTTCCTCCGATTCCAGCTTGCGGAGAAACTCCATGTTGGATTTGAAGTTCGTCGCCGCGTCCTTAATGCTCTCTACAAACTTCTTTTGCTTCTCCCATTCCGCAGTCGCCTTGCGAAGGTCGTTTAAGGTGTCCTTGTCCCAAATCGGCTTGTCCCGCAGGTCATCCATAGTGCGCTTCAAATCCGACAGCTTTCTTTCGGCGGCCTCGACGTTGGTGCGCTCCTCGTTGCTCATGAACTTATCCCGCTGCGCCTGGAACGTCAGCCGGTCCAGGAATTCGGGCTTCATGATTTCATCCATGGGCGAGATGGGCTTACGGCGCTCGGCAATTGGCTTGCCGTCAGGGCCCATCTTCACTTCGAATTGTTTCTGGAACCGCTGCGAGGCGGCACCCTGGGCATCTTCGGTAACGAACCGTAGAATCTTGATGGCCGGTTCGGCGATCCAGGACTCGAAGCTCAATTTGAACTGCTCCCACTCCGCGCCGAGGATGGTCAACTGCTTGTTGATCTCGGTAAATTTATCGATGGACTCCTGGGACACCAGACCCATACCGCTGGTTTCCTGCATGATGCCGTGAAGCTCGGTCAGCACCGGCAGGGAATCGATACCCGCCCGCTTGAAGAGTTCGATGGCCTCCTTGTTCCTGATCCAGCGGTTGGGCTGCTTCTCCAGCGCGGAAGAGACTTGATCGAGCAATTGCATCGTGCTCAGGGAGCCCGACTGGAGTGAATACAGATCGACGCCCATTCCCTTCAGGACTTCGCGCGACCGCTTGCCCTGCGTGCCGGTATCTTCCACGGCCTGCGTCAGCCCGCGCATCATCCGCTGGAGTACAGACACATCCTGGCCGGTCACCTTGGCCGCGATGGAGAACTGCTGTACCTCGCGCGCGTTGAGGCCGGTGACGATCTGGACGTCGTGGACTTTCTGGGCATACTCGCCCATGCTTTCGGCGGCCTTGAGGGAAGCATATGCCGTCGCGCCCAATGCGGCAGTGGTCCCCGCAATCGCCACCGTGGCGGCGGTCGCGATCCCAGACATCCCCGCCAGCCCGGCACCGCCAGCGGCCCCGGCCTCTGCGCCTGCTGCGCCGCCGCCCAGGAACTCGGCCCCGCCCACTTTGTTGTAAAACGCCCTGCCGATATCCATCGTGCCGTAGGCGGTGCGCCCTTCGAATAGGTCGCGACCACCCCGGAACATCAGATTCCAGAAGCTGCCGGTGCCGTGGCTGCTTTTCTGCTCGGCTTCCTGCTGGACCTTGATGTCCTTCTGCCGGATTTCCAGCATCTTCTTCATCTGGACTTCGGTCGCGCCCAGCGTTTTAAGCTCCTTCTGCTCCAGATCCAGTTCGATCTTCATCTGCTCGGAGCGCGTCTTGTGGAACATCAGCGACCGGCGCTCGGCGTCCTCGATACGTTTGTCGAAGCCCTGCGACTGTTGCAGCTTTGCTTCGTTGATCTCGGCTCGCCGCGCCGCCGTGACGCGCCTGATGGCCTCTTCTTCGCCCTCCAGGGTCTTGATCTCCCGCTGGAGCTGGATCTCCATCTGCTCAATCGGCGACTTCCCGATCATCTCCGCGCGCTCTTCGATGGCGACGACCTTCCGCTCCCTGGCGACGGCGACCTCCCGCTCTTCGAGCCTGATCAGCTCGCCCAGCGCCGCCGACCGGCGCTTGATCGTCTCGGGGTCTTCGCCAGAGGCCGCGAGTTCGCCCTGGCGGTACTGGAGCTGGCCGATCTTCGACATCCCCGCCGTCCTGGCCTGCCGCTCCAGCGCCTGGGTGTCCAGTTCCTTGGCCTCTTGAGCCGCCCGCTTCAACGCTTCGCCATACTTGTCTATGGCAATCGTGGCGCGCCTTAGCCGGTCTTCGTCGCCCTCCAGTTTCGCCGCAGCCGCCGCGTGCATCTGGGCGATTTTGTCCCTGACGCCGCCGGTCGCCGCCGCCATTTTCTCCAGGCCTTTGACATAGCTCTCGTTCTGGCGGCCCACGCGCGTTGCGACCGTAACGAGGCCCTGCGATAGCGTCCCTACCGATTGGCCTAGTTTGTCAACGGCACCGGGAACGCCTTTTTCGAAATCCGCGATGGCCTTGTTGACCGTGCGGATGTTTTCGAGCATCGACGTCGGGTTGAACGAGATGGAAATGTCACCGCCAGATGGCATCATGCGGCTTTCCCCTTGATCACGCGGATGACTTTGGTTCGAAGAATTGCTGAGCGCACTTCGGTGTAAAGCGCCTCGTAGTCACTGGGCGACAGGCCCCACATCTTGTCCTTCTTGTTCCGCGCGAGGACGATCATGGTCGTCTCCTGCGACGTCGGCCCGATAGTGACTCGCTCCTCGCTTGCAACCTTCACCTTGAGCGATTGCATCGTGCGCCCGCGCAACGTCCAGTCGCGCACCGGCAGCCCGCTGTACTTCTTCGGCCCGCCCAGGACCACGTACCGGCCCTGCCGCTTCTGCTCGGCGTAGGACTCCTTCAGCGGCTTGGCCTGTGAGTCAGTGACGTCCTTGACGCTCTGGATACGGGCCTTAATGTGATCGAGCACCACTTGGCCGATGATCATCATGGATTCGCTCGCGAAGGGCGAGAACGATAGCCTCGTATGCGTGATCCTGGCTTGAAACATCGGCATTCAATTGCCTCCTTCCGCTACCGAATGGCGTCTAACTGACGCAGGATGGTATGATTTGAAGTTATGGTGAGTTTTATAGCTTTCGTCTTTTTCGTTATTGGCTGCATCGGGTACTACCGGCTGACGCGCGCCTTCTTCGAGATGCGCGATCTGCTGCGGCAGACCAACGCCCACGCCGCCGCGCAGACCGAACTGCTCCAGACGCATACCCGCCTGCTCGCTGCCATCGCGAATGCCGCCGATCCCGTCGGGCCTGCCGCGCTGAGCCAGAACTAACAACGGGTGCGCTAAAACCTGCCGCCCCGCCGCTGCATCTCCTGTACCCGCTGCCGCTCCTCGCGTTCCTGCTCGGCCTTCTCCCGCGACTCCCGCTCCCATCTGGTCCGCTCGCTCTCCAGCACCTTCAGGCCTTCTCTGATCTCGGCACTCACCGTGCCAGGGTCGAGCCGGTAGTGCTTGCAATCGAAGTCGTGTTCCAACACTCTTTCGAGCAGCCTGCCGGTCGATGAGTCCGCGCGCTGGTGCTCCACCTCGACCACCGGGCAGCTCTCGCAGCGCTCGGCGACGGTCGCCTCCTGGCCACAGGACGGGCACGGGCCCGGCACATTCACGTCGGTCGATTCGGGAACCCAGTGATACTGGCAGGCCACGCACGTTACGGTGTTGGCCAGCGGGCAGCCGCTCGCGCCCTGTTCTTCGCCATGGCAGAGATCCTCGGCGCGCAGTAATCGGTACACCAGCAGCCGGAGAGGTAGCGGAAAAGGCCACTCCTCCGGCTTTACTCGGAAGGGTCGATTTGGGGATCGAGGTCGTAAAGCGCACTCGAAACCTCCCCCACCACGCTGCGCTTATGGTGCGGCGGGATCTGCGGCAGGATGGCCTTCAGCTCCGCGCCCGTGAGCACGTGGCGGTTGCCGTTGACGGTGCCCGTGGGCACGTTGAACTGCGGCGCATAGCCCTCGACCGACGTAACGATGGCATCGTAGAACTCGGTCGGCACCTCGGGCGGGAAGCGGCGCTCCTCGACGTTGCGCGGCAGCTCGCGCGACTTGATGACGCCCTCGCGGTAGGTTTGCAACTCGCGCGTCGTGGGGATGCGGCAGGCATGCGTGGTCACACCCCAGAGGGTCGCAACCTTGACGGCGTAGTAGTCTCCATCGCGCTCGCAATCGACCACGTTGTGGCGCAGCACCAGATCGATGGCGTAACGCATCTCGGCTTCATCGAACTCGACGCCCGACTTGTCGAGCCGGATCGCCTCGAAGAGCTTGCGCTCGGCATCGATATTCGGAACGTCCTGGTCTTCGGTCGAGCGGCGGCCCACGCGGCGCACGAGCTGGCGGATCGAGCCGGTGTAGGCGGAGATCTCCTGGGCGGTCGGCAGGCGCATGGCCGCCGTCTTAAAGGGATTCTGGATGGCGACCGGGATCGCCGGGATCTCATCGCCGGTGGTCGTCTTGATGGTGTTCAGCTCGCCGTACATGAGTCCTCTCGATCTACTGGGCTATGCCGGGCACGCCACATTGTGCCGTCACCTTGATCACGCCGTTCACCGGATCGCTCTTGGTTGCGACCGTCACGGTCACCGACACAATGCCATCCTGCTCGCCGTTGACGACCGTCTCGTACTGAATACTGGGGTAGTGGAAGGCGATGTTGTGAGTGGCGTCGAAGGTCACGGTGATGTCGGCAGTGCCGGTATCCGCCGCGACCAAGTGCGCATATTCTTTCGACCCCTTGAGCAGCCGGGCCGTGAACGTGAAGGTCGAGACGCGCGCGCCGATCTCGATGCGTCCGCGAATCGCCGCGCCGTTCTGCATGCCTGAGCCAGGATAGAAGCCGGGCCCGACCAGCAGGTTATTCTTCCATCCGATCTGGCCCGACAACATCGTCTTCGACGTGATGTAATCGTCCCCGTTGATCAAGAGCGTCATCGAGCCCGACAGCAGGTAGTGCTCGGAGACGGCGGCGGGAACGACCACGGCGCTGGGCGTCGTCATCTTGCCGGAGCCGACCCAGTTGACCGTGCATTTCCCCGACGTGCGGCCTGGGCCGTAGGTGAAGTCGTAGGTGAAGTCTTCAAGCGCGCAGCCGATGAAGGCGTTGTCGAGCGCCATCCCGCCGCCTTCGCAGACCTGCTCGACCACCGAGAAGTAAGGCAGCTCCAGGCCGTGGGCGCAGACGTCGATGGGCACGATGGTGTAGGTGCCGGTCGCCTCAGTGACGCCGCCCAGCGCATAGCAAAGCGCCCAGGTCATGAACTCCGCCGAGCTGTACTTATCGATCCTCGCGAGCGGATTCCAGCTCACCGGATAGACGCCCGTCGAGCTAACGAACTCGTCGCCCTTGCCGATTTCAGCGGCGTCGTTCTCGGTCATGAAGCCGGTCGGCGCAAGCTCCGCATTGAGCTGGCGGAACCGCAGGAAGCTGGCTGAGACGGTCGCGATGTCGGTCTGCTTCGCCAACCCCAGCCCGGTAATCTTATTTTGAATTCTGGCTGCCATTACGATTCTCCTTGTGCCGCTGCCATCGCTGGCATGCAGTAGAAGTCAACGCCATCGGGCCCGGCGTCCCCGCGCTCGGGGAACACCATCGTCGAGTAGAAAAAATCCTGGCCCAGCTCATCGGTCTGATGGAGGAGCGGCGGGATGTCCATGATTTCGAGGTTGCCGCCGCAGAGCGAGACGTAGCGGAGATTGGGCGCGCCCTCGGGCACCGTGACGGGGAGGTTCATGCACATCCACCAGAGATGCGGCGCGCTCGATGCGCCCCCGTTTGAAGCCTTGTTGCGCGAGCGGATGTAGAGGTTCACGCGGTGCTTCCAGACCGACGTTCCATCGAAGTTCCCGCCCAGGTAATCCCAGTACGCGATCAATAGCGACGGGGCCCGCATCTGCGAAACGACGCGAGCAACGGAGTTTTCCTCGCCCGAATAGTAGGAGTGGACAGAGATCGACTCAGTGGCCGGTATCGCCGGGCCGCCCAGCTCCGCCACCAGCTCGGGGATCGACTGGAGCGCCGCCGCTATCGAATTCGCCACCACATCTGGATCGAGCATCGGTCCTCATCATTGGTCAAACGGTTGCGTGCGCGCCCGCAGCCGGATATGCAGGCCGCCACAGCGGTCGCCGTCCGACTGCACCACGTCGTAATCAGTGCCGCCATAGGTCGCCGTCTGGCCTCTCACCGCCATCACACCGGCGGAGGCCGGAATGAACAACATCAGCATCACGCTGCCGGGCTGCGCGCCGGGCACGTAGTCCTCTTCCATGGCCGGGTTCTTGACGATGCAGGGCACTGTCACGTCGCCCGAAGCATCGTTCGGATGGAGCGTCACCTCAAGCGGAACCGCCGTGGGATCGACCTTCTGGAAGGCCGCCGTGAGGATATCGTCCATTCTCCCGACCAGGGCATCGAAGTCCACTACTTCCTCCTCGGCGGCGGCGGTGTGTGCTTCGGCATAGGCGGGTAGCTCTTCTGGAGCGGCACCTCGGGCGCGTCCACCGCAGGCAGCCCGGCCACGATCTCGGAGGCGACCGGCGCTATCGGCTCGATGACCGCCTCCTGGCCGCCGTGCATCCGCCGGAACTCTTCGCGGTAATACTGCTGCATGGTGCGCTGCGGATCGACGGGCTCCAGGAGGCGCTGCTCGTAGAACTGGCGGAGCCGGGTGCCTCGGATGTCGAGCGGGAACAGCTCGGGGTTGAGGGTCTCCCCGACCGGCACCGTAACCTCGCCGATCTCGAACGGTCGCCGCGCCACCTTGAGCGGCGGAATGCCGTCGCGGGTGAGCGTGTGCCAGGGCATGAGCGAGTGGATCACTTACACTCCTGGATGACGACCGCCACGCGCGGGGTCTTATCCCCCTGGGGCCGCATCTGCTGGTTGATCGAGCCGATGAACTCCTTGCAGATGCTCAGAGCGGGCTCGACCACGTGGTTCTGACGCAGGTAGCTATTGACGGCCTCGCGCAGGATCTCGGCCTTATCGTTGGTCCCAATCACGGTGAATCCACCGGCCAGGGTCGCCACCTCGCCGCCGGTCGTCACCATGACGTCCAACTGGCCCAGGGCTGCCACGGAATCGATGGCAACGGTGGCTGTCAGGTTCAGCTTATCGGAAGCCACGACGTTACTCGCGGCCAAGCCGCTGCCGCTGAACGACACCGTGGATGAGCTGGCGAAGTGCGTGCCCGCGCCGACGATTGTGACCTGCATGCTGTCGCCCTGCGCGCCGCTGTTCGGATCAACCAATACGAGGACCGGAGCCGCCTCGGGCTCGGTTGCCGGAGCCGGAGCGGGCTGTTCGGCTTTGGGCGGGTGGGTCACGGTTTGGTGGGTTGCAGACTGAGACGCGGGGTGTGTCGCGGGCTGGGCCGCCTGATGGACCGGGACCGGGGTTACCGCCGGAGAGGCCTGGGGTGGTTGGTGCTGTTCAGGTTTGTTGGTCGGCATAAGTCCCCCTTTAGATACAGCCCTGCATGAAGCCGCCCATGTCGGCGCTGATGACCTTGTGGCAGTAAGCCGACTCGATCTCGACGTGGGTCGAGCGATCCGGCTGGAAGTAGTACGAACTGATCCGCTCGCCGTTCGGGGTGGCACCGAAGTACCCTGTCCAGGCGAATGTGTACCCGCTCGCGGGAGTCATCAGGCCGGGCGCGGAAGGCGTGAAGCCGATCCACACGTTGGCACCCGCGAGGAAGGCGTTCGCCTCACCCGCGTTGACGCCGGTGTTATAGCCCGGCGGCACATAGGCAGCGCCTGAATCGACGCCCGCAACCTCGCCAGCCGTGTTGTAGATCGCATCCGAGACATGGACCTTATCCATTTCGAAGATCTCAGCCAGCGCCTCCAGCACGACCTTGGCGGGCCTGGGGGCCGTCTGCCCGTACTTCACGCGGTCCACGAAATCGGGATGGTCAACGAGGACATCGAAAGTCGGCCTGCCGATCACCATTTTGTTGGCGCGGTAGGTGGAGGTGAGCTGCACGATCTGCTTCAGGTTGCGGATATCTTGGATGGGCTTCGAAGAGGGGTTTGACCACTTCATGAAGCTGTACGCGCCGCCGGGCACCGTGGGATAAGGCGGGGTCGCCGCCGCCGCGCCGGTCCACTGGTTCGACCAGACGCCGGGCACGAAGAACGTGCTCATCCAGGCATACTCGCGGTTGATCAGCGACTGCGTGGTGAGTAAGCGCGTGGCCTCCAGGTCGAGGTTGAAAACGGAGTCGGCGTTACCGCGCTGTTGATCGTCGATGGTCTTGCCGAGCGCCCAGACGTCGCACAGGTACGTCGGGTTGGTATCGACGCGGTACCCGATGTTTTTCACGGTTGTGCCAGGGGCACGCTTTTGCATCTGGTTGCGGTTGAAGTCGGCGCGCGAGTAGACCGTATAGCGGTCGGAGACTTTGGTCACCGGCACGATGGGAAACACGTCGCGCGCAATAAAAACGTCGTCCTCCTGCGCGTACATGGCGCTCATGTCGGTCATCAGAGCGTTGACGTGCAGATCACTCATTGTGGGTTGAGCCATAGTTCCTCTACTCCCCGGCACGAAGACCGGCATCTATTGAAATTGGATCGGGAGCAAACGCACAGGACGTGCGCTTAGGAGCGCGAAGTTATCACTTGGGCTTGAGGCCAACGCGCGTGGCCCAGGGCCGGATTTTTATAGAGTCCCGGCAACTCTGCTGGTTAAAACAAACCGCCTGAACTACACGGTCGCTTCTGGAGTCCCAACTACAAAAAACCTTACGCGGTCGCTGCGTTACCCGGCATCAGCAGGGCGCTGATGATCGTAAGTTTGGCAACCGGGGCCACACTCTCCAGGGCCTGCGCCACAATCGCGCCGGTCGCGTGCGGGATGAACGTACCACCCACGTCGAGATCGAGAAAAGTCGTGCCGCCGACAACGGTCTGGTTCGGGGAGATGACAACCTTGGTGATGCCATCGACCTGATAGCAGGCCGCCTGACCCAGCACCGGGTTATTCTGCAGGACGCCTGAGATCCCCTTGGCGGCGGTCCCCACCACGGCATGCACGCCGGGAGGGTTGTTGGCATCGTTGACTAGCGAGACCCCATAGTATTGCTTACCCGACAGATCAACGCCTGCCGGTGTGGAGTAACAATTGAGTAACCCTTCGTTGTACGACATCCGTTCCCTCCCTAATTACATTGCCCGGCGGGCGGGCATGTCGTCGATGGTGGTGCCCAGGCCCAGGTTCGCCATATAGCGCCGCTGGTTATTGAGCACGTACTCGTTGAGCGCCCGGCCACCGCCGGTGAACGCCACCTGGGCGGCCACCGCGCCGCGCTCTTCCTGGTACCCGTTGTAGATCTCGGGGTTCGCGCGGATGATCCGCTCCAGGCACTGCGACTGCGTCAGCCGCCCGCCGGAGTTGGCGCTCATGACGCGCGCCTGCTCAATGGCCTGATCGACCGAGGCGCGGCTGCCGCCCGACGGCTGGCCGGAGACATAGGAGTTGACCGGCTGCTCGGCGGAAGCCTTCACGCGCCGGGCGCTCAGCTTCTCGATCACTTTATCGACGCCGTAGCCTTTGAGGATGTAGTCGGCGGCCAGCTCGGGCGCACCGGCAATCTGGCAGAGTTCCGCGATCCGCTTGGCGGGCGCGTTGGACGTCAGCTCGGTTACCGACGCGCGACGGGTGACGGCTTTCTCGTCATCGTCGTCGTCATCGGTGGCCCTGGCCGCTTTCTTGTTTTTCTTGGCATCGGGCTCCTCGTCGTCCTTCTTCTTTTTGTCGTCGTCCTCGTCGTCGTCGTCATCCTGGGCGGCGAGTGCGACTTTGGCGTCGGCGTCTTCGGCCTTCGCGCGCTTCAAATCATCGGTGCCTTTAGGCATGGTTTCTTCTCCTGCGGGCTTCCCCGTTGGTTCCTGTTGATTAAGGGCATTATTGCCCGATACTACTGCTGGCGCAACCTTCAGCACTCCAGAGCCACTGACTTTGGCGGTCAGCATCTCCAGGGCTTCATCGAATGTAGCAACCTCGTCGGCGAGCAGCGACACCGCGTTATCGGCGAAAAACACCGCCGCTTCGGTCGCCATGATCTTCTTCACGTCGGCACCGGCAAACCCGCGATTGCGAGCCACCGCCTGGACGAACATCTGATACTCGCGGTCCACCTCGGCCTGAATGTCGGACTTTGCGGACTTACTCAGGGGCTCGTGCGGGTTGCCTTCGACCTTCTTATCGCCGCTATACACGTAGGTGTACTTGACTCCCGCTTCGGCGTCCGCGCCCGACTGATCGACGTGCAGCGCGAACACTCCGACGCTGCCGACGCCGCCCGTGCGAGTCACGAACACCCGGTCTGCGGCGCTCGCGAGAGCGTAGGCGGCGCTTGCTGCCAGATCGTTCGCGGCGGCCCAGATCGGCTTATCGCCGCGCATCTGGTAAAGCGAGTCACATAGCTCGAAGCAGCCGTGCGTGGTGCCGCCGGGCGAGTCGATGTCGAACATCACGGCCTTCACCTGGGGATCGGCGAGCGCCTGGGCGGCGGCCTGCATGATACCCGCGTAGGTGCTGGTGCCGGAGGCGGCTGAGATCCAGGAGAAGCGCTTCATCAGCGTGCCACGGATCGGGATAACGGCCACGCCCTCGGGAGTCAGCCGGTAGGGCTTCTCCTCCTGGCGGTTGCCGTTCATGCCCTGCGCGCCGATCACGACCGGGTCGGTGACGATGAAGCTATTGGAGGCGATGTCGATTGTACTCGTACTGCCGGGATTGATGCTGACGGTGTTGACGTTGTAGCCGCTGTTCGTCAGCACCGGCACCGCGAGGAGGTCTTCGAGCGAATCACTGTTCACGAGCCTCGGGCCGAGCGCGTTCAGGATGGCTTCGAGTTTTTTGGGAAGGATAGCGAGAGGCTCATTGAAAATCAGACTCGCAACGTGAATCAATGAGGCCTTCATGGTTACTTAGTCGGCATGATACCAGACTTTGCCGGTGGAGCATCCGGTTTTTCGGGCTCTTCCTGCGCCGCTGACTCAGGCTCGCCCTCTTCGGGCACGGTCGGATTGGCCTCTCTCCCGATCAGGATCTTGCGCGGATCGGAGTCGTAAACGAGGCCTGCGGCATCCGCCCGTCCGTTATCCCGCACCTGCGCCTGATCAATAGCGGCGGCATCTTCACCGCTTTCGGCGCACACCGCTTCGCGCGACGTGAAGCCGCAGCGCACGGCGGTCTGCTTCGCCTCGATGTCGTCCTTCGGGTTGATCCAGGGCCAGCCCGACGGTGTCCAGGTGATGTCGAGGTACTGCTCCGGCTCTTCCGCGTAACCCGGCAGATCGAGGCGGCCAGAGAGCACCGCCTCATCGAGCCACCAGCGCAGCGTCGGCTGGCAGAATTGTGTAACCAAAACGTTAAATATAAATTGCTCGCACTTGCGGTGGGCGTCTTGTACACCAGCGCGTATGGAGGAGAGATTCACGCCGCGAAGATCGCCCGTGATCTGTTCATATGTCGCGCCAACGCCCACCGCAAACTGATGGAGCATGACGTTCATGAAGCTCTGCAGGTCGTTATTCTGCGGCAGCGCCGGGAAGCGGATATCCTCGCCGGGATACAACACATTCAAGGTGCCGGGTTCCATCTCGGCGAAGCGGACATCGGGCGGCACGTAGCCCAAAGGCGGCCCCACCACGTTGCCGGTGTCGGTCGGAACGACGTCGCCCTCGGGGTTGATCTTGGTGACAAACCCCGCCATCATCGCCTGGATCTCTTTTGCGACCACGCAGGCGTCGTTGTACTTCGCCAGCTCGTGCAGGAGCACCAGGACGCTCGCAAGATGCGGCTGCCCGCGCAATAGACCCGCGCGAAACGGCTTGTAGCAGTGGATCATGTGATCCGAAGTGACGCGGATGAATTTCAACGCGCTCGAAGTGAAGAAGGTTGTCTCGCCGGGATGCTCCGCATACAAATGGTACGCCGCGAGCCGCCCGGCGACATCGAACTCCTTGCCGGTGCGGACCACCGAGCCGGGCTTCGCGACGGTCGCCGAGGTGGCCGTGAGATTCAGCCAGATCGGGCACTGCTCGGCCTCGATCAATTGCAACTGGCAGGGCACCCGCATCGGCTGCTTCAGGTTCGGATTCGCGGACCAGCCCACGGGCCGGATATGGCGGCGCACGAAAACTTCCCCACCCTCGAAGATCTCGCGCGCCGCGAGCGCCTGCAGGCCGTAGTAGTCGCAGAGTCCGTTGTAGTCGAGTTCCTTGGTCAGCGCCGAGAGTTTGAACTCTTTCTCAATGGCCAGCTTCTGCGCCTCGGGCAGTGAGTTCCATTTCGGCTTGATCCCGTTGCCGACAATCTGTGACTCGAAGTTATCGACCGCGCTCTGCGCGAGCGGGTTGTTCCGCACCTCGTCGTGGCAGCGCGCGAGCATCAGGTCCCGCGTTGACCAGAGCGACGTGGTCGGCCCCTGGCGCGTGGGCTGCCAGTTGGCGAGCCGCCTGCCGTTGGCCGTCGCGTCGTAGGGCGCTCCGTTGCCCGTGTAGCCGGTGTACTGCACGGGGTACGGGCTCGATGCCTGCCGTGGCAGGACAGAAGGAGTCAGAGACGATGGGACGTTGTGGAGCCTGTCGATGGTGCGGGCCGACGCCATGGCGTTACGGCGATGATAACAGCTTAGAAGCTGCCGGGTATATGTTCCAGCGATAAAAGGAAGCCGGGGCGCTCGCCCGCGAGTAGCTCGTTAATCGCCTCGCGCATCACCGTGGAGGCCTTCTGCTCGTTCTCCATGGCGATCTTATTGGCTATTGCCCAGGCGCGCTTCGAGGCCTCGTTAGCCTCGGCAATGCGGACCCTGGTGTTCTCGTCCACTTCGATCTCTTCGAGCGGGTTGTCGGCCTCGGTGCCGCCGACAAACGCCCACAGGGCCTCGTCGCGGTACAAGAACCAGACGCGGATGGTCGAGACCAGCGCGGCGCGCGGCGTGATCACCGACTTCTTCGCGGCGGAGATAATAGCGGGTTGCGTCATAGGCCCTTATTCGTATAGCACCGGATCTGCCGGTAGCTGCCGGAGCCTGACGGATTGAGTAGCTGGTTGATGTAATTCGCGGCCTTGATCATCTCATCGATGGTCGGATATTCGACAGTGCGGTCCTGGAAGCGGACCACGCGGACGCCGGTCGCGATGGCCATGTTGAGCGCGTCGAGGGTTGCCTGCGAGATCGGCGGTGGAGGGCTAGGGGCGGCCATGGCCGGATTGTACCCCAAATAAAAAATCCCCGGCTAGCGCTCGCTAACCGGGGGCCGAATAATCGATCAACACCCAAACGCAGTATCTCACGCCTCCCAGATCAGAAACATTCTCATCAGGCGGCCTTCTTCTGCGGCGGGCACTTGTGCTTGAGCTTCCTCGCGCGGTCCTGGGTCATCTTGCCGCACTTACAGCGCTTCTTGTAAGGCGGTCTGCCGGGCCCGGCGTGGAAGTTGGTGACGAGCGAGCTGGTGTACCTTCCCCACAGGCTCTTGACCTCCTCAGGCGTCAGCTCTTTTTCGCAGTGCGGGCAGGTCACCGGGTGCCTCCTTCCAGATTCTCAATCCGGTGATCGTGGCTCTCGGCGATGTGAGCCAGTTGGTTGATGAACTCCATGATCTCGCCCATGCGGTGGTCGCGCTTGGCGTTCTCTGCCGCCATCTTGGCGTTCTCCATCGCGAGGTGCTCCACGCTCAGGGCCAGCGCCTCGTGGCGCTCAACCAGTTTTTCCAGCCGTTCGTCGATTGTCATAGCTTCTCCTATCTTAACAGCATGGGGTTATGTGGCGGAGAGGTGACTCCCCGCCCGCCAGCTAAATCCCCCTCCTCGCGATCTCGGCCAGGGCCATCTCGATGCAGCGGATGCACATGCGGGTCTGGCCACCGGCCAGCCGGTAGAAGTGCTTGGTTGCGCGGCGGCAGGAAGGGCACTTGCCGGAGGCCAGCGGGGCGGTGCCAGCAAAGCGCTCTTCGGCGGGCGGCAGCGCGAACTCGGCGGTTGTCTTGGTGGTGTTCGTCATGCTTTCTATCATAAACCCCATGGGGTTTACTGTCAAGGCGAGCCAAAAATACACCCACTGTGCGCTCAGATCCGGCTGGTACTTTTTGTTGCGGAACTGTGACTTGACAAGCCCGTGGGGTCGTTTACAGTACTAACTACCGGCTATTTCCAGCCGATCCAATTGGAGGAATTCCGTTCCATGCACAAACTCAGAAGTCTCGCGGTGGCAATTGCTGCGCTTGCCTGCGTATCAGTTGCATCCGCCAACAGCATTGTCATCAACGCGGGTGAGTCGCCGACTTTCCCGCCCACGTTTACAACCCTGGCGAGTGGGCCGAGCCCGCTCGTGCTCAACGCCACGGTCTGCTGCGGTCCCGGCAGCTCGTTCCTGGTCAGCGCGTCAGCCGTGGGGACGCCGCCGCTGCCTTCGGGGCAGCTCGACACGTCCACGATTGACATCTCGACCAGTGGTCCTGGGACGCTGTTCCTGTGGATCACCGAGACCGGGTTGACGTCCCCGTTCGGGAACATTAGCTTCCTGTCGGGCCTCACCGCCAACCTCATCCAGGGGGCGATCACGAACGTGACACTGTCTACATTTGTGGACAAAACCAATGGCACCGGGCCGCCCACCGGCACGCTGCTCGACACTAACGCATTTAGCGCCATCGGCACGCAATCGAGCACCAACACGGTCGCGGTGGGTGCCGGGCCTTACTCAATCGAAGCCCTGTATACCATCGTGGCGACGGGCGTCGGGAACGCCAACCTCACCATCGACGTCGCCGCCGCAGCAGCCCCCGAACCCACCACGTACGTGTTGTTCGGCTCGGCGCTCGTCCTCCTTGCACTGCTCCGCCGCTACCGCCCTGCGTAGCGTCACCCGCCCAAGGTCGGAGAGGGCGAACTCTCCAACCCAGGCGGCCCCTCCCCCTTACCTCAGATCGCCTTCAGGTAAACCTTGAACTCCCATTTCTCGGCTTGGTCGCTCTGCGCGAATTGAAGGCCGGTCACTTCCCGTACCTCACCGTCGCCGCAGTTGACCCTCAAATAATTACCACGCGCCTGCGCCGGGACGCGCTTGAGAAGGTCGAGCAAGTCCTGGATGGTCAGGCCCTCCCCGTTGGAGGGCTCGTGCGTGCCTTGCAGCTCGGTGTGCGTCATCATTAGCGGCTCCTCTTGTTGGCTTCCTGGAAATTAATGACCGCCTGGACGTGGTCGCACATCTCTTCCAGCTCCTCGATCATGCGGTCGAGTTCCTTCCAGCGGCGCTCGTGCAGGCTCATCGCGAGCTGGGTAGCGCCATCCCCCTGCGGGTAGTAATCGCGACCGTTCGGCGCGGCCTCGCGCAGCAGGAAATCGGCTTGGTGGAGCGCGTCAGCGGCGGCGCGGAGGCTTTCGTACAGGCGCTCGGGCGAGGTTCCGTTCAAATGGACCGTCGGAACGGTGGTTTTATGCTCGATATTGCAGAATGGACAGGCGTTTGGCATGTCTTCTATCATAAACCCCATGGGGTTTACTGTCAAATAGAAGATTTATAGCCGGATTTAGGGCCTAAGTTCTGGTCGAAAAAATGGGAAAATCCCTCGAAAATGGCCAATTTTAGGCCTATTTTCGCTGTTTTTAGGGGTAATTTCGATCAAAAAGGCAAGAAAAAGGCCCGGCAGACCGCCCTGCCGGGCCCCAAACGACAAACAGCCAAAGACAAACGAACGTGACGATAAAGAGACGCCCTCAACACCTGTAAGGGTTCCGCGAATAGTATCTCACGTTCTCACCAGCGGCGGAAGCCGCCGGTACGGGGTGGCCGGAAGCCTGTCGGCGGATCGGCGGGCTTAGCTGGAGGTGCTGGTAGAGGTGCCGGTCGTGTCGGGGCCTCCGGTGGTGGCGGCGGAGGGCCGGTGAGCGGCCTGACGGCCTCTTCGAAGCGCCGCCAATGCTCCTCGTTCATGCGGTCGATCCCCACAATGGCCGCCGCGCCGCGATTGTAGACCGCGAGATCGACCGGCTCGTTGCGCGGGCCGCGCTTTTCGTAGATCACGTCGCCGTTGGGCTTCACCAACTTCACTTCGGCGGTCAAACCCTCGAAGTAGACCATGTCGTACAACGGAAAGTGGTAGCAGCCGGGCGACGGTGAGCCGTCAGCGGTCGGGGTCGCGTGCTGCAACAGGTCGAAGATCTCGGCCTTCGCGCAGTTGGTGCCGATACTCACGATGCGTACGCCCTGGCGCTTGCGCGCCGCGTCCTCTTTCGACACGCCGGAGATGATGCGGAGCTGGTCGCTATTCCCCTTCACCGGCACCACGGTGTGATGCGAGGAGAGCCGGATGCCTTGCGGGCCGTAGCTGAGCTGCCGGTGCCCAGGCCGCCGCGCGAATTCGTAAACCGGCTTCGGATTACGCCCAGTGTCGATGCAGATCGCGAGGATCGGCAGCCGGTGGCCGGATTCATGGAGCCACTCGCGGTGGAGCAGCTCGTCGAGCTTGTCCCATAGCTCGCGCGCCGAGACCGGCAGCTCCTGGCCGTTCTCGTGGAAGGCCTGCAAGATCCAGTAGCCGATACTCCAGTTCTCGCGGTTGCGCGCCCAGGCCTTCACTTCGACCTCCAGGCGCGGCGGATTCTCCTGGACGTCGGCTGCGGCGGTCAGGAACAGGCCGCGCTGTGGTACCACGGCCACATCGCCGAACTGGTACGCTTCGCGCCGGGCATAGAGCACTTCTTTCTCGGGTGCTTCGCCTTCCTCGACCCACTCCTCGGCAAGGACCGTGTTGATAAAAGTCTTCAGCGACTGCCGGTCGTCCTTGGCTTGCAGGAACTGCTTCGAGATCGACGCCGCCGTCTTCCAGGTGGGCGGAACGTAAAGGTGGTTGACCCAAAACCCAGCGGTCTTGCGGTTCCCGATCATGGGTTTTTCCGCACGCCATTCGACGTGATGGTTGCAAGCCGTCCAGCGCTCCTGTTCGGTCCAGGGCTTGTCGCATTTCACGCAGTAGTAGCGGGCGGTGGCCGGTTGCAGCTCGCGGGCGAGGCCGCTATCCCACTTCACGTGGTAGCCGTCTCGGTCGCGGAAGCGCAGGACCTGCATGGTGCCGCAGTGCGGGCACGGCACCCATGGCCGCCGCTGGTCCGACTGTGCCCACGCCTTGCCGATCCGCGACTGCCCGGCAACCGTCGGAGAACATGCCAGGATGCGCTTACGGCGCGATCCGAAGGTCATGGCGCGCTCCCAGGCGAGGTCGATGGGATCGCCTTCACCCTGGTGTTCGACCGAGCCGCCGACATCTTCATCGTACTTGTCGATTTCGTCGCAGACCAGATACCGGATGGTGTGCTGCGCGAGGTCCACGGGCGTGCGGGCGCTGACGATCAATAGGTTCCCGCCGGGAAAATCCTTCGACTGAATGGTGTTGTGGCCGTCGTGCGTCGAGTCCGAGATGCGGCCCCGCAGGACCGAGCAGTCACGCGCGAGCGGCATCAACCGGCGCTTACTGAAATCGCGGGCGGAGTCCTTCTTTGGCTCGACCAGCAGGATCGGGCCAGGGTCTTCGACGATCCAGTAGGCGAGGGCGCACATTAGGGCCAGAGATTTCACAACCTGCGTAGAACTCATGATCACCGCCGTCTCGACGGTCGGGTCGGTGATCGCATCGAAGATCCCGCGCTGCCAGCCGAAGAGCATCAGCGGGCCGGTGGAGTTCGAGTACTCGGGCGAGAGCAGGATATTCGCCTCCGCCCAGTCGGAGAGCGGGACTTTAGGCCGGAGCCGGAAGATTTCGCGGAACTCCTGGAAGAGTGGCGGCCAAGGGAAGCCGGGCAGCATCCAGCTCGGGGAAGTGCTCATATCATCGCGATCTCGCCGTCGGGGCTGAACTCGTCGCGGGCCGGAATCGCGAGCCACTCGGGGCTGAGTGTCGAGATCTCCTGGTCCGAGAGCGAGCGCCGCATGTGCAGCGTGAAGCCGGTCGTAGAGAGCACGTCTGGCCCCTGGCCGACGCCGTCGAGGTGCCGCGCGACCATCCGCTTCGCGTCCCGCATCATGCCCTCGCCCCACCGCGCCGTCGGGATCAGCGCATCTCCCCGAAACCTTGCTATCGAGGCGTGCCACACGGGCCGCCCAGAGTTGATGGTCAGTCACTTATTCACCGTCAGGATGATCGACCAGGGCATCATAACGATGCGGAATTCCTGGGAGTTGGAGCCGCTCGGGTCGGCCCTGGCC